>JAYEKO010000014.1:0-24216 GCA_034661055.1 Campylobacterota bacterium | reverse complement strand
AGTCCTAACAGTTTGCCGGTCTTTGGCATAAACTGCCAAAGACCTGCTGCACGTTTTGGTGAGTATGCTTTAAGGTGAAAGTTTGATTCAGCCATAGCCAAATAGAGAAATTCAGCCGGAATATTTGCTTGTGCTAACGTGTTTTTAATGGCAGGAATAAAGAGATAAGCATCCATCATTGAGTTAAAAAAATGTCGGTTATGCGCTCTACTAAAGTTTTTTTCGAGCATCTCATTGAGTACCGTATCATTTAGAAATGTTGAGTCTATATCAAGCGCTTGAACTATCTCAAGCGCTTGATGATCATCTGACTCATAAGTAAGCGCTGCAAATAAAGAGGGCATAGATAACATGGCAGTAATAAAAACAACTTTTAACATACAATTCCTATTTAAAATTTATGGTTTCTATTTTATCCAAAAAAGGTTAAAAAAGTAATTAAGCAGGCTTATATTTTAAATAATTTTATGGCATTGGATGTAGTAATAGCGTTAACGCTTTCACACTCTATCTCTAAAAGTTCTGAGATTTTTTGTGAAACTAAAGTGGTATAGAGTGGCTCATTTCTCTTACCTCTATGAGGATGTGGTGTCAAGTAGGGACCATCTGTTTCAATTAAAAGACGATCCTGTGGTATTTTAGGCAGTACGCTAACAAGTTTACGAGCATTCTTAAAGGTAATAACACCGCCAATACCAAAATAGAAACCTTCACTGCCAAGAGAGAGAAGCTGTTCATCAGCATTATAGCAGTGCAATACTCCACCAACTTCACCTGCTCCTTCTTCTAAGAGTATCTCCTTAGAGTCACTGCTAGCATCTCTAATGTGGATTATAAGTGGCTTTTTGTACTCTTTTGCAATAATAATTTGTGCTCTAAATATCTCTTTTTGTCGTTTTTTTTCAGCCTCTTTCTCTTCGTTACTACCCTCTAGACGGTAATAATCTAGACCACACTCTCCTACTGCGACACATCGGTCATGGTTAATGTATTGGCTAAAGTCTAAGGTGTCAAATCCGTCCATATCATAAGGATGCACTCCCACTGCAAAATAGACATCATTATAAGTCTCACAGATCTCTATGGCACGTTCTAAGGTTTTTGGGTCGGCACCGGGAATAATAAACTTATTAACACCTTGTTCTCTAGCTCTATTTAAGAGATCATCTAAATCATCACGGTAGCGTTCATCATCTAAGTGAATATGGGTGTCAATCAACATCTGTCATCTCCTTTTTAGAGCGTAGTTTTTTTACATGTAAAATATTTTTTATCATTAAAACTATAAAAAAGAGCGCTACTAAAATAGCAGCAGTACCATACAGGTAAAAGCCCTGCATAAAAAACTGTGCGCCTAATATTAGACCAATTGCTGAAATTATGAAGCACATTGCGCACTCTCTAGTAGCTCTTTGGCAAATGAACGAGCTTCAGTAGATATTGAGCTACCACTAATCATTCTTGCTATCTCATCTTCACGTTGCAGTTCATTTAATTTTTTTACCCTACTTTCATCATCTTCTTTATAAATTAAAAAGTGCTCATCTCCCATTGATGTAAGCTGTGGCTGGTGAGAAATAACAAAAATCTGAAAATTACTGCTGAGTTTTCTAAGCACTTTAGCAACACTCATAGACTCTTCTCCACTTAGATTTGCATCAATTTCATCTAACATTAGAACCCCGCTGTTATCTCCCATAAACTCTGATTTAATAGCCAGTATAGCGAGACGAAGACGATTAAATTCACCGGTACTTATATTATTTAATATAGTACCATTTAATTTTAACAATAACTCATCTTTTCCTAAATCAGAGTACTCGATGTCACAAAATTCCAACGATGCATCTCGGAGGTAAAGCATCTTTAAATAGTAGTTTAAACGCTGTTCAAAAGATGCTAAAACTCTATTTCGATTTTGGCTAATACTATGTGCAAGCTCTTTTACATGTAAATAGAGTGCATCTGATTTATGTTGTAGTTGTTCTATGTTTGTATTTATGTTCACATATTTGTTGAGCTCTTGCATTTTCTGCTCTTGGTAAAGTATAGCTTCACCAATACTTCCATAACGACGTTTAAGTGATGATAGTGCTTCGATGCGGTCAAGTAACGACTCAATATCCATATCATCAAGATTATTTAGACGCTCACGTGCAGAGTCAAAGTGAGCACGTAACTCATTCATGGTATCATCAAAAAATGCGCTCTCAACATCAATGAGATTAAGTGCTTCA
Organism: Campylobacterota bacterium; assembly: GCA_034661055.1. Taxonomy (GTDB): domain Bacteria; phylum Campylobacterota; class Campylobacteria; order Campylobacterales; family Sulfurimonadaceae; genus QNZR01. Next base: position 21,979 of record JAYEKO010000014.1, on the reverse strand, counting down.
CTGACTTCGTGTTCATGATTAAAAAGAGCATCTGCTAGTTGAATCTGCTCTTCAATTTTCTCTTTTTTTGAGAGTGATTTTTTAATCTCTAACAACTCTTCATCTTCACCCTCTTTGGGATCAATTTGAGCAATTTTATCAACTTCAAATGCCGCAAACTCTTTAAGTTCAACAATTTTTTTCTGTTCTGCTAAAAGTGTCTCAAGCTCTTGCGAAACATACTTATGTTCACGGTATGATGCAACGTACTCTTTTAAAACTATTTTATGTTCAGCGTTAGCTTGTATTGCAAAATTATCTATAAGTGCTAAAAGATTTCGATTTTCAAAGTCACTATAATCTTTAAGGCTCAGATGCTTTAAATTCTGTAAGCTTAACTCTTTAAGTGTTTTTTTAGAACTGCTTTGTGAATTTACAAAGTATCGCACTTTCTCTTTTTTTATTTGACGAAAGGAGTTTGACTCAAAGCTCTCGAAACCATAACGCTCTTCATCAATACTCCAGTTGACATCAAGCTCACTTAGAGTTGCTTTAGCATCACTGAGCCCTAATGTAGCTAAAATGGAGTCCATTAAAAGTGATTTTCCGCTACCACTAGGACCTGTAAAGACGATGAGCCCTTTTGAAAAGTTCAACTCAAGTTCTTTAAAGCTTAAGAGATCTTTGAGGTAAAATCTCTCAATCATAAATCACCCCAGTCTAGCTTCTCTTTTAAAACAGAAAAATAGTTAAACTCTTTTTTATGAATTAAGTGCGCATAAGCAGCAGCTAGTTTAATATGAATACAATCACTTTCATGAAATTCATAAGTATCTTGACCATCAATAATAACTAAGCCTCGAGCATCAGATGTTTTCACTTTAAGCTCAAAATGTGCTGGTAACACTAAAGGACGTTGCGTTAAAGAGTGAGGACAAATTGGCGTTAAAACAAAAACTTCACTAAGTGGATATAAAATAGGACCACCAGCAGAGAGATTGTAGGCCGTTGAGCCTGTCGGTGTTGAGACAACCAGACCATCACCATAATAAGTGTTAAAATCTTGCTCTGAGACAGAAACATCTAGGTGAATCATCTTTGAAATTGATGGACGTGTCAATACAATATCATTAAAAGCAATCACTCGCTTTTCATTATCTTTTGTCTTAATAGTGGCTTCAAGCATAGAGCGCTTATTAATTCGATAGTCTCCATCAATAATTTTTTGTATGAACTCTTCAAGCTCATCAAAACCTAAGTCTGCCAAAAAGCCTAATTTTCCAGCGTGAATTGCTAAAATAGGGATATGATAGGCATACGAGCGACGTGCTGCTGAAATTATTGTACCATCACCACCAATAGTTACAAGAGCATCACATGTCATACAGAGTTGCTCAAATGGACGTCCCTTAACATCAATAGCATTAGCGCTATCATTGTCAATAAAGACTTCTATATCAAATTTTTCAAAAAGCAATTTAGTTGTATGAAACACTTCTTTAAGTTCAGGTGTTGAGGGACGAAGGATAATGCCTACTTTGTTAAAACGTTCTAATTTCAATGAAAATTCCCATAAAGTTTTTCTTAATTATAGCCGAACTTCTATTTTACATGTAAATTTATGGTGCAAAATGAAATATTTTTCTTATATTAGTAAAGCAAAAGCATCACTACGATATAATCGCGAAAATATTATTTTGAGGATCTTAGTGTTGAGAAGCCATTACTGTACTGATTTAACTACTAAAAACATTGGTGACGATGTCACTTTATGCGGTTGGGCAAATAACCACCGTGACCATGGTGGAATTATTTTTATTGACCTCCGTGATAAAAGCGGACTGATTCAGCTGACATGTGACCCAGCTGATAGTGAAGCATCACACAAAACTGCCAATGAGGTTCGTGATGAGTTTGTGCTCATTGCAAAGGGAAAAGTAAGAGCTCGTGGTGAAGGACTTGTAAATCCTAAGCTTGAGACTGGTGAGATTGAAATTGTGGTGACAGAGCTTATTATTGAGAATCGCAGTGCACCAATGCCATTTGTTATTGGCGACAAAAGTGTTGGGGAAGAGACAAAACTTAAATATCGTTATTTAGACTTGCGCTCAACAGACTCATACGAGACCTTTAAACTACGTTCTAAAGTATCTATTGCGACTCGTAATGTTCTTGATGAGCTCGGCTTCTTAGAAGTTGAAACTCCAATTCTTACAAAATCTACTCCAGAGGGTGCACGTGACTATCTTGTACCATCTCGTGTTCATGATGGTGAGTTCTACGCACTTCCACAATCACCACAGCTTTTTAAGCAACTTTTGATGGTGAGTGGATTTGACCGCTACTTTCAAATTGCAAAATGTTTTCGTGATGAAGACCTTCGTGCTGACCGTCAACCAGAATTTACTCAAATAGATGTTGAGATGAGCTTTTGCAATCAAGAAGAGGTTATTGAAGTGGCTGAAACACTTTTAAAGGGTGTTTTTAAAGCAGCAGGACATGAGGTGTCGCTACCATTTAATCGTATGACTTACCATGATGCAATGGAAGGTTACGGATGTGACAAACCTGACCTTCGTTATGATCTTAAGATGGTTGATGTCATCGATATTTTTGAACGATGTGATAATGAGATTTTTACAAATATTGCTAAAAATCCTAAAACCAACCGCATTAAAGCACTAAAGGTACCTGCTGGTGACACCATATTCTCAAAACGTGAGATGAAAGGCTTTGAGGAGTATGTGCGTAAATTTGGTGCGCACGGTCTAGGTTACTTCCAGATGAAAGATGATGGGCTAAAAGGTCCATTGACAAAATTTTTCACAGAAGAAGATATTGCTTTAATTATAGAGCGTACAGAGCTTGAAGTGGGCGATGTTGTCTTTTTTGGTGCTGGCGATAAGAAAACAGTACTAGATTATATGGGTCGTTTTAGAATTTTCCTTGCTGAACATGAGAAGATGAATTTAATTGACAAAGATTGTTTTGAATTTGTATGGGTTGTTGACTTCCCTATGTTTGAAATTGAAGATGGCCGCGTTAAGGCGCTTCATCATCCATTTACAATGCCTAAAGATATTAACCATGAGCATGTTGAAGATATATCTTCAATTGCCTATGACATTGTTCTTAATGGTACGGAGCTTGGTGGTGGATCGATTCGTATTCATCAAGAAGATATTCAGACACAAATCTTTGATCTTCTTGGAATTAGTGAAGAGGAGCAGCAAGAAAAGTTTGGTTTCTTGCTTGATGCACTCAAATTTGGAGCGCCTCCACATGGTGGTTTTGCAATGGGGCTTGACCGTCTTATTATGATCTTGGCACAAAAAGATAGTATTCGTGATGTTATCGCGTTTCCTAAAACACAAAAAGCGTCATGTATGCTAACTAAAGCACCAAGCCCTGTAGATAATACACAACTTCGTGATTTACACATTAAACTAAGAGAAAGTTCAAAGTAGTGACTACTGAGAAAAAACTCTTTTTAATTATTGGAGCTCCCGGCTCTGGTAAAACTACCGATGCTGAACTGATTGCCAAAAATAATCCACAGAGCATTACTCATTACTCTACTGGCGATATGCTTCGAGCAGAGGTCGCTAGTGATAGTGAACAGGGGAAACTAATTGACTCTTACATCTCAAAAGGTAATATTGTACCTATTGAAATAGCCATTAAGACCATTATTAATGCGATTAAATCTGCTCCTACTGCAAACATTGTACTAGATGGTTACCCTAGAAGTATTGAGCAGATGAGTGAACTTGACAAGTATTTAACAACACAGACTGACATTAAACTTCTCTATGTTATTGAAGTTAAAGTGAGCGAAGACGTTGCGCGAGATCGTGTTTTAGGTAGAGCTCGTGGAGCTGATGATAACAGTGAAGTATTTAATAATCGTATGAAAGTTTATACAGAACCTTTAGCAGAGATTCAAGCATTTTACACAGCTAAAGATATTTTACATGTAATTAATGGTGAACGTACTATTGAAGAAATTGTAGATGAGATGCAGACTTTCATTCAGTCAAAAATTTAAAAAAGGCGTAATATGAACATAATTTTATTAGGAGCACCTGGTGCTGGTAAAGGCACGCAGGCTCAGTTTCTTACAAAAAAATTTGATATTCCTCAGATTTCAACAGGAGATATGTTGCGTGCCGCTATTAAAGAGGGAACCCCTCTTGGAGTAATTGCCAAAAAGGCCATTGATACAGGAAACTTGGTTACCGATGAAATCATCATTGGTCTTGTTAAAGAGAGAATTGCACAAGCAGATTGTAAAAATGGTTTTCTATTTGATGGCTTTCCACGGACAATTGTTCAAGCAGATGCAGTTAAAGATGCTGGTATTAAAATTGATGCTGTAGTAGAAATTGATGTTGCCGATGATGAGATTGTAAAAAGAATGTCAGGTCGTCGTGCGCACTTAGCATCAGGAAGAACTTATCATGTAATTTTTAATCCTCCTAGGATTGAGGGTAAAGATGATGAAACAGGTGAAGATTTAGTACAACGTCCTGATGATGCTGAAGATGTTGTAAAAGACCGTTTAAGTGTTTACCATGAGCAGACAAAGCCACTTGTAGATTATTATCAGTCTATGTCAAAAAATGATGCATCTGTAAAATACGTGTGTGTAGATGGTACTCAAGATATTAAGATTGTTCAAGAGAATATTACATCTCAGTTAGCGTAAAAAATCTATTTTTGTAAAACTAGCACCTCTCTACTCATAGATTGCCACGTCACTTCGTTTGGTGACAATTGTGAAGCAATCTACTCTTTATTCATCATCCTCTAAAGAACGCATCTCTTCTAGCTCTTCAATAAGCTCTAAACACTCATTTTCATCCAAATCACCATTATTAATCTCAGTGAGTGTCGCTTTAAACTCTTTTAAAATCATCTGAGCCTCTTTAAGGTCATCTTTATCATCATCTGTCGCTTTTTTATTAGCAATTAGGTCATAGATGTAATCAATATGGTCTTCAACATCAGCAATAACCTCTTCTTCTAGTAGCTTATATAGTTTTTGTGCATTAGTCATTTTTTTCCTTTAATGATGAAATTCTACTATAATAGTTTTAATATTTTGGAAATTACATGTATATTGGAATAAAATGAACTTTTATGCGGTTATTATTGGTACTGAAATTTTAAACGGGAGGCGACAGGACAGACATTTTGAATTTTTAAAAGAGGCTCTTTCTAAGTATGGGCATACTCTGTTTGCTTCTTTTATTATTAAAGATGACCCTGTTCTAATTACCAGTGTCTTTAAAATGATTAAGGCAGATGAGAACTCAGTAATGTTTAGCTTTGGTGGTATTGGCTCGACTCCTGATGATTTGACTCGTGAGTTGGCATCACAAGTTTTTACATGCAAGCCTGCTGTACTGCATAAAGAGTTTGAAAAAGATATTATTGAGCGTTTTGCAGATGAGGCTTATCCGCATCGAATTCATATGGCAGAAATACCTGAAGATTCTAAACTTCTTAAAAATCCTATTAATAATATGTCAGGATTTTATCTGCAGAATCGATTTTTCTTTGTTCCTGGATTTCCTGAAATGGCACACACTATGGTTGAAGAGGCTTTAGAGACTTTCTATGCTCATAGTACAGATACCTATCGTAAAACACTTATTGCTCAAACCAGCGAGAATACGCTCATTGACGCAATGAAAGATGTTCCAAATTCTGTTGAACTCTCATCTCTTCCAATGCTACGCAATAACATTCCAAGCGTAGAGCTCTCTTTAATATCAGATAATATTAATGAAGTAATATACTATTTTGAGCAATTTATAGATATACTAGTATCTAAGAATATACATTATGAAATAAAGGGCAAGTGATGCAAAAACCATATCTAAAGAGCCAACCTGATGATAAAGGCTATTTTGGAAAGTATGGAGGTTCCTATATTCCTCCTGAGCTTGAAGTAGAGATGAGAGCTATTGAGACTGCTTACAAAGATATCTGTAAGTCACATCGCTTTATTACAGAACTGCGTCGTATTCGTAAACATTACCAAGGTCGTCCTACCCCAGTGTTTCACGCCCAGCGTCTAAGTGACCATATTGGTGGCGCACAAATTTACCTAAAGCGTGAAGATTTAAATCATACAGGAGCCCATAAACTAAATCACTGTATGGGTGAAGCCCTACTGGCAAAAGAGATGGGTAAAACCAAGATTATTGCAGAAACGGGTGCAGGACAACATGGTGTAGCACTTGCAACAGCAGCAGCTTGCTTTGGATTAGAATGTGAGATTCACATGGGTGAAGTCGATATAGAAAAAGAGCATCCTAATGTTATACGTATGCAAATTTTAGGAGCAAAACTTGTTCCTGTCAGCTTTGGTGGACGTACCTTAAAGGAGGCGGTAGATTCCGCATTTGGTGCTTACATGCAGGATCCAGTAAGCCAGCTTTATGCTATTGGTTCTGTTGTTGGTCCTCACCCTTTTCCTCAAATGGTACGTGATTTTCAGAGTGTTGTGGGCATTGAAGCACGTGAGCAATTTTTTGAGATGACAGGTGGTATTCCAGACCATGCAGTTGCATGTGTTGGTGGTGGCTCTAATGCTATGGGACTTTTTAGTGGTTTTTTAGATGACTACACTAAACTTTATGCTGTTGAACCTCTAGGAAAATCAACTAAACTTGGAGAACATGCAGCATCACTTAGTTTTGGAAGCGAGGGTGTCATGCACGGCTTTAATTCTATTATGCTTAAAGATGACAAAGGAGAACCTGCTCCTGTTCACTCCATTGCTTCAGGTTTGGACTATCCATCGGTTGGACCAGAGCATGCCCACTTAAATGAGATAGAGCGTACTATTGTAGCGACGGCAACAGATGAAGAGACTATTGATGCGTTTTATATGCTTTCACGTCTTGAAGGTATTATTCCAGCACTCGAGTCAGCACATGCTGTTGCTTACGCTATGAAGTTAGCTAAAGACAAAAAAGGTGAGAGTATTCTTATTAATTTAAGTGGACGTGGTGATAAAGATATTGATTACGTTGCTCAAAACTTTGCTAGAGAATAAAAAAAGAGTACTGGCTACACTGCTATTTACTCTCTTATTGCTTGGCATACCACTGCTTCAATCTATTTTTTTTAGTAGCAGATCTGGAGGAAAAATTATTATTAACAAAGAGGTCTCTGCGCCTTTTTTGAATTCTGCAACAAAACCATATGTCCTTATGATGTTTGGATATGTTGGATGTGTCGATGTCTGCACTCCACTGCTTGAAAATCTTGATGCTATTTATGAATCACCCTCTTTTAAAGTGATTCATGATGATGTTGATATTTTCTTTATTAACCTAACACCTGAAATTAACACAGAACAACCTAATTTATTTGCAAATGCTTTTAATGTTAATTTTAAAGGTGTCTATTTGAGTCGACGAGAAATTTTAACGATTGAAAGAGAATTTCTACTGTTTCATTCAAGAAGTTTAAGTGATGTAACACAACTGAATCATTCTGATTATATCTACCTGTTAGAACAAAAAGTAGATAACTCTTTTGTACTAAAAAATATATATTCTACTCATCCTTTAAATATAAAAGAGTTAAAAAATGATATTATTACCCTAACGGAGTTACATTAATGAAATCAGATTTCTTAGATCATCTTTTTACTTATCCTCGTGTACCGGAATTTTCTAAAAATAGTTTTTACCAATACTCTTTACAATCTGACAAGGTGATGTTGGTACTATTTGTGTTACAGTGGCTGATTTCAACATTCATTAGCTCAATAATGTATGAAACTTACGCTTACGGCTTTGTTGGTGGTGCATTAGTAACACTACCGCTTTTTGTAGCGTATCGATACTTTAAAGGTACCAGTACTTTCCGCAACCTTGTCGCTATCGGGATGATGCTTTTTTCTCTAATCTATATTCAGCAGCATCTTGGTCGTATTGAGATGCACTTCCACATCTTTATTGCGATGGCTATACTGACACTTTACAAAGATGTTATCCCTATTTTTGTTGCGGCAGTCACTACTATATTGCATCATGTAGTCTTCAACTATCTACAGCTTTATGAAATTTCGCTTTTTGATATGCCGGTTATGGTATTTAATTATGGGTGCGGTTTTGATATTGTTTTGCTACATGGGCTTTTTGTCATCCTTGAGGCACTTGTCTTAGGCTATATTATTCGTCTTCAGATTGAACATGCTGTTACTTTGAATCAGAGTGAACAAGAGATTTTAGAACTTAATAGTGAACTAGAACATACATCACTGCATGACTCGCTCACAGGCCTTCCAAATAGACTCTACTTGGAATCTCAAGTTGAAGTTATCACCAGTTATGCTAATCGGTATAAGAGTAAATTTGCAGTACTATTTTTAGATTTGGATCACTTTAAAAATATTAATGACACGTTAGGACATGATTTTGGTGATGAGCTACTTAAAATGGTCTCACAGCATCTAAAAAGTTCTCTAAGAGCCAATGACCTTATCTCACGAATAGGTGGCGATGAGTTCATTATTATTTTGACGGACATAAAGAATATGTCTGCTATTGAGCAAACTATCAGTAAAATCTTAGAGATGTTTCGAGCAGATTGGCTTATTAAAGATAAGACCCTACAACTTTCAGCAAGTATTGGAGTCTCAATTTATCCAGACGATTCACGAGATATCAATGAGTTAATGAAGTTTTCTGATATTGCAATGTATAAAGCTAAAGAAGAGGGACGAGATAACTTTAATTTTTTCACTGAAGCTTTAGATCATAAAATTCATGAGGAAGTTGCCATATTTAATGATATGCAACGTGCTCTTAAAGAGCATGAATTTAAGCTTTTTTATCAACCTAAGGTTGAGGTAAGAAGTGGAAAGGTGATTGGAGCTGAGGCTCTTATTCGTTGGCAGCACCCCCAAAAAGGTCTGATTTTTCCTGATAAATTTATTCATATTGCTGAAAATACACGCTTTATCTTACCGCTGGGCAAATGGGTCATTGAAGAGGCTTGCCGTATGATTTCACGATTAGATAAACTTAAGTATGATGATTTACATGTATCTCTCAATGTCTCAACACGTCAATTTCAATTTGCAAACTTGTATGAAGATGTTAGAGATGCAATTCAAGAGAGTGGTATTGACGGCTCAAAGCTTGCCATTGAAATTACCGAAAGTATTATGATGCTGCATTTAAACGACGCCATTAAAATTATGGATAAGCTCAAAAGCCTTGATGTGCATATCTGCATGGATGATTTTGGAACAGGATACTCTTCACTAGCCTATTTGCAAAAATTTTCTATTGACTCTTTGAAAATTGACAAAAGTTTTGTAGATGATGTTTTAACCTCAGATTCAAATGATGATATTATCTTAAATACAATTATTGCCATGGGAAAAAGTCTTAATCTTCATACTATTGCCGAAGGGATTGAAACGGTTGAGCAGCTTAAATATTTGGAAGAAAAGGGCTGCCCTTATTATCAAGGTTATCTTTTCTCCAAAGCTGTACCTGAAGATGAATTTATGGCATTATTAGAAAAAAATAGAGAGTTAACAAAGGAAAATTAATGAAACTTACTATATCTATAGGAGTTATTGTAGCAGCACTGCTTACGGGTTGTGCATCCAATACAAAAAGTTCTATGTATCAAAGTGTCCAACGCAACGATGCGGTAATATTACAGACAAACAAAGATAAGATGTTCTGTGTTAAATGTGGTATGAAACTACCAAAGTTTTATAAAACAAATCATGCTGCACTGCATAAGGGTGAGATGAGACAGTACTGTTCTTTGCACTGTTTAGTGGCAGACTTAAATGATGGAAATGACCTTAAAAACCCCAAAGTTGTAGATGTAACAAGCCTTAAGTTTATTGATGCATCACAGGCATTTTATGTTGTCGGTAGTAAAAAGCGTGGAACTATGAGTCGTGTGAGTAAATATGCATTTAAAGATCAAGATGATGCTAAAGCGTTTCAAAAAGAGTTTTCTGGCAAGATTTTAGACCTGCATCAAGCTATTAATAAGACACAAAGAGACTTCAGATAACCTCAAATAAGTCGATGTTATTACTAACACTTTAAGACGGAGGGTACTATTATGTTAGCAATTTTATTAATGGGTTTAGTAGTTAGTGCTACTCTATATCTATTCTACAGAGTAACTTTTGAACCTCTAAAGAAGAGTAACGGCATGGAAAATAAGAGCTACACTTTTAAGATTGAGTAGTTTCATCATTCTCTTGTTCTAGTCTGGAAATTATAGATTTTTTTTGCATTTTTCTAGCATAATCAAAAGCATTGTAACCTTTTCTATCATATTTTTCGACATCAGCTCCAGCACTTAAAATGAGTTCTAGCATCTCAACGCGACCATAGCAAGCTGCTGCCATTAGAGGCGTAAAACCACTTCTTCGTTTCGTATCATTAATATCTACTCCACGTTCAATCATATACTCAACAAATTTGAAATTGTTATAGGTAATGGCACATTCAAAAACTGAAACACCTTCATTATCGTATTCATTAACATCAGCTCCATTTTTAACTAAAAGTTCTATGATGTCATTATCACAGCGATATCGAAGCGCACAAGAGATGACATTCTCATCAGTCTCCGTTAAATCGTTAATATCAGCACCCTCTTTTAGGTACTGCTTAACACCTATATAGTCATTGTCTTGAAGAAGTGTAATCCATTTTGTAGTCATAATATAATTTCCAAGTTAATAGTTAATGGGAGTATAACACGCTTCTATTATTACATTAGAATAAATTAAAGTTTAAAAATTTATTTAAGCAATACTAAATATTAGCTTCTTATGCTAAAATTCCACAAACTATTAAAGAGAGACAATTAAATGGAAATTATTGAAACAACTGACGCATTTAAAGCGTGTATTGAGAGTATTAAAGCAAAGCCAGACTACAAGGACCCGTTAGCATTTGGTATCTGCCGTGTTGATTATGGTCAATTACATGTAGATAAAGTGCTTCAAGCTACCTACCCACTTATTAACTGGAATGAAAATTTTGGCAGTGCTGCAATTTTTATTGAAGCGTTAGCAGAACAAGGTGTTGAAGTTGACTGTAGTGCTAATGAAGTAGTATGTCACATCAATCTTACATTTTTAGAGTCTTGCCTTAACGCCTTTACGCCATATGCTGATGAAGCAGTGGGTAGTGCACATAAAAATATTCAAGTCATCTCAGCACTTTACAATCAATTAATAGAAGAAGGAATGCGTGAAGGAGAATTTCGTGCCGTATTTATCTTTAATGATGAAGCGTGTGAGAGTGTTGAAGCTACATACTTAAAACTATATGCTATTTCACTTGCAAAAGTAGAACTACGTTCAATTAATCTAAATGGTGCATTTGGTGCACTTCCAAATGTTGCATGGTCTGCCGGTCAGCCAGTTGAGTTAGATTGGTTACGTGAATTTGAGATTGAGTTAAAACTCTCAAATCAATATCCACATGTAGATTTTGTAGATAAATTTCCACGTTTCTTACAGCACATCATTCCAGCAGACAATACACGTATTTTAGAGACTTCAAAAGTACGTTTTGGTGCACAACTTCATGCAGGAACAACAGTGATGCCAGGTGCAAGTTATATTAACTTCAATGCTGGGACTACTGGTGTCAGCATGGTTGAAGGAAGAATATCAAGCTCTGCTATTGTTGGTGATGGTAGTGATGTTGGTGGAGGTGCTTCAATTTTAGGTGTACTTAGTGGAACGGATGGTAACCCTATTTCTGTGGGTAAAAACTCACTTTTGGGTGCAAACTCGGTATGTGGTATTCCTCTTGGCGATGCATGTATTATTGATGCAGGTCTTGCTATTTTAGAAGGTACTAAAGTCGGTATCTATCCAGAGCAACTTGCTAAAATTAATGAAGCAAACCCTAGAATAACAATTGAGGGTGAACTGTTTAAAGGAAAAGATTTAGCAGGACTTAATGGTCTTCATTTCCGTCAGAACTCGCTTACCGGTGAGATTATAGTAAACCGCTCAACTCGTGAAATTAAACTAAATAGTGATTTACACTAGTTTTATTTACTAATCTTGCAATAAGTCTAGTTGCTCTATAATGGATTAAAACATTAAGGAGCAGCTATCATGAATGTATCATCAAACACCTCTTCAATACAGGCACATCAATCTTACATGAATGTTAATGCAACCAATATTGCCAACACAAACAGTGAAGGTTTTGCTCCAGCACGTACGACAATGCATGAAAATGGTGATGCAGTCAAAGCAACATTTTCACAAGAGAGCATTGATGCTTCCTCACAAAGTCAGACAGATCTTAGTAAAGAGTTGACAGATCAGGTTAATATTGAGAGAACTCTAGAAGCTAATGTTAGTGCTATTAAAGTCAAAGACGATATGTTTGGATCGCTCTTAGATATAAAAGCATAATATTACTGCGTTATAATATTCATACTTTTTAGATTTTTTAAATGTTCGTACTTTTGGCTGTAGTCGCTTAGTTGTGATCCCAGTTTTAGTGTACTAATAATAGTCTTTCCAATAATTTTTCTTCCTTCAATTCCACTTTTTAAGGTACGAATACCCCATGTATCGTGAAATACCACTATATTTTTGCTGTAAGTACCTAAATATAGGAGAACATGCCCTCGTCTATAAAGTATTGTCTCAAAAGGAACAGCCTCTTTTTTTATTAGTGTAACTTTATCATCATCACTTAAATTCTCCAAGGAGATAACCCGTCCTACACCTGATTGTTTAGATGAGTTACGCGGAAGCCATATTCCAAAAGATGCGTATATATCTCTAAGGGTTGAAGAGCAGTCACGTTCTTCATACATGCCGCCCCAACCATATTTTCTTCCCATAAGCTCATTGGTGATGCCAGTAAGATTTTCACTATTTAGCATTAAAGGTTCACTGCTACCACTATGATGCGGCAGTGACACTTCAATTAAACCTCTACCTTTACTATATGCTAAAACAGTGTAATAGGTACTGTTTTCACTCACCAAAGGCAATAGCATTCCCACTCTACCGTACGTTATAAATGTATTATTTCTGTCTTTTAAGGGGACATATTCTTGATTTACATGTAAAAAGTCATTTTCTTGATATTTTAGAGTCTCATCTCTACTTAAAATAGCGATATCACGGCTACGAAGCCATCCGCTTGCATAGGAGGTAAACACATAGACCCACGAGCCATCTTTTGAGTAGTGGGAAACAAATATCGGTTCATTGGAGTGTACGCCTGAGTTTTGCATATAGTCAAATGGAAATCCTTCTCCAGCATCGTTAGGATTACTAAAAAGTGGCTTGTGTGTTGGAAATGCTCTTAGGTGAGAAAAGTGCAAAGAGATAGCATATAGGTTTTTAGAACCAAACTGACTAAAGTTACTCTGCTCTTCTATTTTACTAAACCACTCAGGTTCAATTAAGAGAAGATTTTCACCATAACCATTTCCATATTTATAACGCTTAAGTGCCCACATGGCCTCTAATTTGGATGCAGGTACTTCACTTATATTCCAGGGTTTAAAGTAGTGTTGTTTAAAGTTTTTCTGTATAGGTAACAGTGCAGTACGGGAGTTAATGTTGTTAGAGTAATAGCTGCTATTTTGTGGATAGTGTTCAAGGTCATAAATAGCTACTAAAGAGTGCTTATTTGAACATCCACTAAAAAATAGAAGTAGAGTTACAGCTAGAGTTATAATTTTCAATCAATACCGCCAAATCTCCCTACAATTCGCCCTACTACCTCAATTTCTTCAGGAAATACAGTCTGTATAGGATACTCTTTATTGTCTGAGATTATATCAATTTTTCCATCAATTCTTTTTTGAATTCTTTTAATGAAGAGGCCATGTTCTGTATTTATGGTAAAAATACCACCTCGACTAATATCTTTTTTAGAGCGATTTAAAAATATAATATCGTAATAGCTAAATGTCGGCTCCATTGAATCACCTGAAACATTGATCGCTTCAATATTTTTAAGTTCACGCTCACCTCCTAAAGTAGAGACAAAACTATCTGAAAGCATTAAAGACTCATAACCTTCATTGTCAGTTGCTCCTCCTCCACCAGCTGAAGCATTAACATCACTAAAATAGCGTACCATAAAAAACTTATTGGTTGCATCAATAAGACTCTCTGGCGACTGGCCATAAAGCAGCCAGTTAATTGCAATAGAACGTTTTGCACAAAAATCTAAAAGTTCTTGAAATGGAATTTTATCTCTTTTTTTCATCGTGGCAAAGTTCATCTGTGAAATACCCAACAGGTCGGCCACGTCTTTGTCAAAGACTTTTTTCCCTCCAAAGTCTACAGAGATTATATCTTTAATCTCTTCTACAATATCTAAGAACAGCTTCATTACAGTCTCCTCAAATTATTTTCTTAAGGTAATAATACTTATTTTAATGATTATTGCATAATAATATGTCAATTTGCAATATTTTTTTAAAGAATGTCTAAAAAAATTTAAAATACTCCAAATATCTTTACATAAGGAATCTGTTATGGAAGTGATGATGAAAAAAGCTGAGACCATATTTGAAATGTTTGAGCATTCTCTAGAGGTGCTGGCCGAAAAGATACTTTAAGAGAGCCTAGGACTCTTTTTCTATGCTGTTAGACTCTTTTTGAGATTCTTTATCTTTTCGAGCCTCTTCTTCACGCTGATTATATTTTTGCTGATGGTAGCCGTGAAAAACAAAAATCATGAAAAGTATAAACAGTATAAGAACAATAGTATCTACAATTGGATTCACATAATCTCCTTGGAATAAGCATTGAAATTTTGTTTAATTGCTTCGTAGAGAATTACACCCGTACTAATTGCTAAGTTAAGACTTCTTCCCTCTTTACTCATTGGAATTGTCATGCACTGTTCATCATTCTCTTTTAAAATTACTTCGGGAATACCGGCTGTTTCACTACCTAAAATAATAAAATCGCCTTCAGCAAACTCTTTTTCAAAGTATGGAGTATCGACCTTGGTGGTAGCAAAAAAGAAGCGATCATGTTGTGGATTTGCCTCAGCAAACTCTTTAAAACTTTTCCAGACTTTTAAATCTAGAGATTTCCAGTAATCAAGACCTGCGCGACGCACTGCTTTTTCATCAATATCAAAACCTAAGGGTTCAATTAGGTGTAGTGTTGAGCCGGTATTTACACACAGACGCCCAATGGTTCCTGTATTATTTGGAATTTGTGGATGGACCAGAACAATGTTAAACACTAAAAGACTACCGTTTTATTAGCATAAACAAAAATTCGATCTTCTAAGGCAAGTTTTAGTGCTCGTGAGAGAACAATTTTTTCAACATCACGTCCGCTTCTTTGCATCTCTTTCCAGCTATAAGCGTGATCTACATGTATAACATCTTGAAATATAATTGGACCTTCATCAAGGTTATTATTGACAAAATGAGCAGTGGCTCCAATAATTTTAACACCTCGTTCATAAGCCTGTTTATAAGGGTTGGCACCAATAAATGCAGGTAGAAAAGAGTGGTGGATATTAATGATTTTATTGTTGTAAGTCTCTACAAACTTAGGGGTTAAAATACGCATATATTTCGCTAGTACAATATAGTCAACATCTTCAAATTTAGCTAATGTACCTAGCACCTTTTTTTCATGCTCCGCACGACTTAAATCTACATGTGAAACATGAAAGAAAGGAATGTCAAATTTTTGTACAAGAGATTGAAGTGTATCGTAGTTAGAGACTACAGCTAAGATATTTGCATCGAGCTCACCATCATGAAATCGCACCAGAATATCTCCAAGAGCATGGGACTCCTTGGTTGCCATCAAGATAATATTTTTCTTTTTAGGTAAAATTATTTTAATAGTAGCATCACTAGGAAGAATCTCTTGTAGCTCACTCTTGAGTATCTCTTCTTTAATTTCTCCTGCAACAACGCTTCTCATAAAGAACTTATTATTAACATTGTCTACAAATTCATTATTGGAGAGAATATTAAGATTGTATTTAAAAAAGATACTTGATATCTTGTAAACTAGCCCTTTTTCATCATGGGCATCAATTAAAATTCTATAGGTCTGCATTACTCAACTTTACCTTTAATATGCTCAATTCGTGTATCAATATTTGCTAGCAAGTACTCTAAAAAGTTTAATGTTAAATCAACTTTGGCTTCTATTTGTACATTGTTAGGAGACTGGAAGCCTTCAAATAGTACTAAAAGACGCTCTCTAACACTCTCTAGCCACAACTGTTCACTGTGCTCACTTGCTACATCATCTTGAAGTACAGACTCCTGTTTTTGAGGAGTCTCCTCTATCTCTTCTTGTGATGTAACTTTTGTATCAGTTTGGGTATTGGTATTATTATCCATCTCTGCAAGAGTAGAAAGTATTACATCTTTTAGTTCCATAATTTTAGTAGCCACCTCTCAAACTCATTATATTCAACACTCTCATCCATTGTGACGAAAAACTCTTTCATCTCTTTATTGACACCTAAAAACTTACGTCGTATTCCTGAGAGTCGACGAATTGCAATTTTAGCCTCTGCGTTATTAGGATCTTTTTTTAGAACATCCTTGTAAATATCGAGAGCTTCATCTTTTAGACCTTGCAGCTCATAGATATTTGCAAGTGTTAATGTTTGCACTGTTCTACTTGCACTTTACAGCATAGTTTGCAATAATAGAACCCATCTCTGAAGTTGAACAGATCTCTTTAGCATCAAACTGTGCTAAATCTTTAGTTCTGTAGCCCTCAGAAAGGACCTGCTTAATTGCTGTATCAATTCTATCTGCAGCATCATTTTCTCCTAGTGCATAACGAAGCATCATTGAGGCACTTGAGATAGTAGCAATTGGGTTAGCAATACCTTGTCCTGCAATATCTGGGGCTGAGCCATGAATTGGCTCATAAACGCCAATCTTACTTCCTACTGAAGCTGATGGAAGCAGACCAATTGAACCTGAAAGCATACTAGCTTCATCGCTTAATATATCACCAAAAATATTTCCAGTAAGCATAACATCAAACTGTTTTGGATCGCGAATAAGCTGCATTGCAGCGTTATCAACATACATATGGCTGAGTGTCACTTCTGGATATTGTGTTGCAACCTCTTCAACAACTTCACGCCATAGTTGAGAAACATCAAGTACATTGGCTTTATCAATAGAGCAGACGCGCTTATCACGTTCCATTGCTATTTTAAATGCAACATGGGCAATACGTACAATCTCATCACGGCTATAGACCATAGTATTGTATGCCTTGTCACCGTCACGACCTTTAGGCTCACCAAAATAGATACCACCAATAAGTTCACGGACAACCATTAAGTCAACACCTTTAATGACCTCAGGCTTAAGAGAGCTTGCATTAATAAGTTCATCATAAACAACTGCTGGGCGTAAGTTTGCAAAAACACCAAGCTCTTTACGAAAACGTAGCAGTCCACTTTCAGGACGCTTTTCACGTGGAAGTTCATCCCACTTTTCACCACCAATAGCACCAAAAAGTACTGCATCGCTACTCATGGCAGTACTCACGGTCTCACTTGGAAGCGGATCGCCCGTAATGTCGTAAGCAGATCCGCCCATAAGCGACTCTTCATATGTAAAATCAAAATCTTCACATGACGCTACTGCATCAAGTACTTTTACCGCTTCATCAATGATCTCAGGGCCAATACCATCGCCCTTGATTAAACAAATTTTATATTTTTTCATTATTTTCCTTATGAGGCAATTTCATCTTTTGCGAAGTTCATTAAACCACCTGCATTTAAAAGTTTCTGCATAAATTCTGGGATTGGTGTAAAGTTATATACTTTACCATTTGTTTTGTTGGTTACCGTTCCAGCATCCATATCTACTCTAACCACATCACCCTCTTTAATTTCAGAGCTTTGCGGTAGTTCAAAAATCGGGAGTCCCATATTGAAAGCATTTCTATAAAAAATACGTGCAAAAGTCGGGGCAATAATAGCAGAGACGCCTGCGGCTTTAAGTGCTATTGGAGCATGTTCTCTTGATGAACCACATCCAAAGTTTTCACCAGCGACAATAATATCGCCTGCACTCATCTTATTTACAAACTCGGGGTCTGCATCTTCCATAACATGTTTAGCAAGTTCCTCAGGAACTGAAGTGTTTAAGTATCGTGCTGCAATAATAAGATCAGTATCAATATCTTTACCGAAATTCCAGACTTTACCTTCTAAGTTTTGCATAGATTATCCTACAATAATTTTCGTGATTATATCCAAGTTGAGCCATAAAGAGTCTGAAGTATGTCAATTAGATTCTTAAAATTCTTAAAGACACTTAGTAGAGGGAGTTTGAAATTACATGTAAATTTAAATTAGATGTATTAATATTAAGTCATATTAATACATCTTTAGCTAATTATCGCTTAAGACTATTGGTTGTTTGCAGCATCTCATCACTAGTAGTAATAACTTTTGAGTTAGCATCATATGCACGTTGTCCTGTAATTAAATCCGTTAATTCAACAACAAGTTGCACATTGCTTAGCTCTACAAATCCCTGACGAATAGATCCTAGCCCATCAACTCCTGGTGTGCCGTCAACTGGTTGACCTGAGCTATCAGTCTCCATGAAAAGATTGTCTCCCATACCATGTAGGCCGGCAGGATTAATAAAATTGGTTAAATTAACCTGTCCTATTTGCGTAGCCTGCGCCTGACCTGGCTGAATAACAGTTACAATTCCATCCGTTCCAATGGAAATGTCCGTAGCATCTTCAGGAATAACAATTTCAGGAATTAATTTATATCCATCGCTATTAACCATGGCTCCATTTTCATCACGTTTAAATGCCCCGTTTTTACTAAAGACCTCTGTGCCGTCAGGTAGTTCAAGTTTAAAGAAACCATTACCGATGATTGCCATATCTAGATTATTGTTAGTCTCTTTAAGAGACCCCTCAGAAAAAATCTTATTGATGGCAGTGGGTCGAACACCAAGACCTACCTCAATACCTGTAGGTGACTTTGTAGTATCACTTGTTGATGTTCCTGCATATTCCATAACACGGTACATTAAGTCAGCAAACTCAGCACGTGACTTCTTAAAACCAATTGTATTGACATTGGCTATATTATTGGCGGTTGTGTCAATTTGGGTCTGCATCCCCATCATTCCCGTAGAACTAGTATAGAGTGACTGCATCATAATTTAATCCTTTATTGTCGTGTTGATGCAAGTTTTTCAATTGCATCACGATTCATATCATTCATCTGTGTATCCATCGCTTTTTGATACATTCCCACAAGTCGATTAGCTTCAATCATTGCAATCATTTCATTCATAGGATTGACGTTGCTTTTTTCTATAAAACCCTGTAAAACTGCACCAGTTTCTGCAATGTTTTCAAGTGCATCAGCACTGTCGGGAATGTAGAGTCCGTCACCCTCTTTTTTGAGATAATTAATATTCTCAGGCTGCACTACTAAAAGTTTACTGCCTTGAATCAGCTGTGCAGAACCGGGTACAGAGTTGTAAAATTGTCCATTTTTATCGAGTTCTATAAGACTATCTTCTGTGTTAAATTGAATTTCAGCATCAGAGTTTTGATAGTCACTGCTAAGTACCGTATAGCCATGCTTTGTTACAAGAACACCATCTTCATTAAGTGAAAATGATCCGTCGCGCGTCAATCGAATACCATCTGGAGTCTCAACTGCAAAAAATAGCCCTTCACGTGAAAGCGCTACATCTAATGTATTATCTGTTTTTTGTAGCGAGCCTAATGAATGATCAGTATAGGCATCTACAACATGTGGAACCTTTGTCATAGCTCTATTAATATAAGAAGCTGCCTCAGATGTGTTGTTTTGAACCGGCAACTCTTCTCTGGCTTGTTTGTAGAGTCTTGCAAAATCACCCGTAATTAAAGACTCTTTTTTAAATCCGGCTGTATTGACATTGGCAAGATTGTTTGCGATGGTATCAAGTCGGTTGAACTGTGCGACCATACCACCTGCTGCTGCATAATAACCCGTCTGCATTATTACTCCGTCATTAAGAATTTAACTAACTTAAGCAATGAGTGTTCCAACTTGTAATTTGCAACTTCTTTTGGCAGCATAAAAGATATTTAAGTAATAACTGGGTATAATCCACACTTAAAATACACACCTTAAAACACTAAGGAGCTCTCTTAAAATATGACAGCTAAAGAAATAAATAATTTATTAGAAACAACTTTCATTGAGCATAAAGAAGATGCATGTATTACATATGAGTCTCTATCTGCGATTTTTCTTAAACAGCCGACTGCTGCTCAAGCAAAAAATATTTTAAAACTTGCCACTAAGCATAAAAAATGTCTCTATACTTCATCGGAACATGCAAAGTTTCTTAATGAAAAAGAGGCCAATCAGCGTCGTGAAGCACAGCGTAAAATGCTAGAAGATACTGATGGTGAAGATTTTGATATTCTTAAAAAACATGAACTTTTAGAGTGGTCACGTTCAGACTCTCCAGTTCGTATGTACTTAAGAGAGATGGGTCAGATTCCACTTTTAACAAAAGAAGAAGAGATTGAAATCTCGAAAAAAATTGAAAATGGCGAAAGTATTATTATTGATGCTATCTGTTCTGTTCCCTACTTAATTAAGTTTATTTTAGATTATCGTGATCCACTTATCAATCGTGAACGTCGTGTAAAAGAGCTTTTTAAAAGTTTTGAAGATGATGAAAAAGAGTCTGAAGATGGTGACACTGATGAAGCCCCTGCTTCTGAAGACAGTGCAGAAAAAACACTTACTGCTAAAGATAAAAAACGTGTAGAGAAAGTCTTAGAGAGCTTTAAGGCACTTGAAAAGGCAAAAAAAGATTGGTTAAAAAGTGCTGACAAATTAGATATAGATGCACAACCTGATGAATTAACCGATGAGATTGTTCACTATTTCTTAACGGTAAGTTTCAAAAAAGCTGTTTTAAAAGAGAAGCTTTTAGATTTAGGACCTACTTCAAAACTTATTAATGAGCTTGTGCGATCTATGGAGACGGTACTTAAAAGTGATGAAGGTTTTGACAAAGAGTTAAAACGACTTGAATATAAACTGCCTCTATTTAATGAGCAGTTACGTTCCAATCACAATAAGATTCTTGAAAATATCTGTACACTCAACAAAGAAGATATTTCAGGACGTGTGCCTGAGGCTACAATGGTCAGTACATATATGGAAATTAAAAAGTTAATTCAGACTAAAGAGGCTTCTAAAGGAAGCTTTGACATGGATCCTGAGAAGCTTACTGAGATTTTAGAGCAGATAAAGCGTGGTAAAAACATCTCTGAAATATCTAAGACAAAGATGGCAAAAAGTAACCTGCGCCTTGTTGTATCTATTGCAAAACGCTACACTAATCGCGGATTACCGTTCCTTGACCTGATTCAAGAGGGTAATATAGGTCTAATGAAAGCAGTTGACAAGTTTGAATACAAAAAAGGCTATAAATTTTCAACCTATGCAACATGGTGGATTCGTCAAGCAATCTCACGCGCAATTGCTGATCAGGCACGTACTATTCGTATTCCTATTCATATGATTGAGACTATTAACCGTATTAACAAAATTATGCGCAAATACCTTCAAGAGCATGGTAAAGAACCTGATGTTGATACAATTGCAGTAGAGGTAGGACTTTCGGTTGAGAAAGTTAAAAATGTTATTAAAATTACAAAAGAACCAATCTCACTTGAAGCTCCTATTGGCAATGAAGAAGATGGACGTTTTGGTGACTTTATTGAAGATAAAGCATCTCTTTCTCCTTCTGATGCTGTACTAAAAGATGATCTTAAAGGTCAAATTGAAGGTGTTTTAGAACAGTTAAATGACAGAGAACAAGCTGTTATTAAGATGCGCTTTGGAATCATGGACGATGAGAGTGATAGAACACTTGAAGAGATTGGTAAAGAGCTCAGTGTTACTCGTGAACGTGTGCGTCAGAT
>JAYEKO010000013.1:0-24258 GCA_034661055.1 Campylobacterota bacterium | reverse complement strand
CCCTATTTGCATGTAATAGAAGCGATTAGTAATCGTCATGAGTACCAAGATGACAATTTACATGTAAATGTCATTGTAGGTGATGCAAGAGCCTATTTGCAAAGCACAAATGAACAGTTTGATATTGTCTATCAAGACGCTTTTAGCCCTTCAGTGAACCCGATGTTGTGGACACGAGAGTATTTTGCAGACATTGTCAGAGTAATGAAAGAAGATGCCATCTTAACAACCTACTCTACCGCATTGAAGACACGCCTTGCGTTACATGAACAAAATTTACATGTATATTTAAACATAGGTGAGGGGTATCGAAATGCCACATTGGCATCTAAGCAAGAGTTGGTTGAATATGAGAAGGTAGATATGGCGCACAAAATCAGCTGTAATCCCAATGTCCAACCTCTTTTAGATTTGAGATATTTGTTGTGAGTAGGTACTTTAGTTAAACACATATTTAGGGTTTTTAGAGGTGCCCTTAAGTTGGGGGGGGATAAAATTTACTTACCATTAGTATGATATAATATATGATAAAAATCATATAAAGGGGTGTAAAATGGTAAGAAAAACTATCTCTATTGATGAACAGCTCTTTGCAGAGCTTCAAAATGAAGGTGTTCTCGAACATTTTAAAAACTTTTCAGATCTTGTTTCAAATGCCTTAAGAAAGAGTATTGAGTCAGTTAAAGAAGAAAAATACCGAAAACAGATTCAAGAGATGGCAAATGACCCGCTTGTTAAAAATGACATAGATGAGATAGAGCAAGCATTTAGATATGCTGATGGTGAATTCAATGCATTTTGATATATACTGGGCAGATTTAAATCCTACAATTGGAAGAGAGCAAGCTGGACATAGACCCGTATTGGTCATTTCCAATGATATTGAAAATCAGATGGATATTGTTACGGTAATTCCTATTACTTCAAGAAAAGAGGGGCGAAAAATATATCCTAATGAGGTATTGTTATATCTCAATAGTAGCGAGGCAATCCTTCTATGTCATCAAGTAAGAACTGTCTCAAAAAAACGCTTGGATAAAAAGTTATTATCCTTAGATAAGAAGATTAAAAATCAAGTTATTAAAACGCTCTGTAAGAGGTTTCAATAATATTCTCGGTTTTAGTAGAGAGAATTAATTCTATCAACATCATCCCAGCTCATAGATGCTTGTCGGTTTTGTAAAAAATGTTGTACATAGCGTGCAAACATATCGGTTTCAATATTTACGCGGGTCCCTTTTTTGTACGTTTTAAAAAGAGTCTCTTTCATTGTTATTGGAATAATGGTAAGTCGAAAGCCATCTGTTGAGACATCATTAACAGTAAGACTTACTCCATCAATAGTTATAGAGCCTTTGGGAACAATAAGTGAAATAAACTTTGCTTCTACCTCAATAAAAACATCATAACTATTGCCGTTATTCTTAATCTCATTCACGACTCCAATCGTATCGATATGACCTTGAACAATATGCCCCTCAAATCGATCACCCATCATCATGGCAGGTTCTACATGTATTTCTCCACTAAGTCTCTCTAAAGCGATATGTCCTTGTGTCTCAGGAGATAGCTCTACACTGTAGCCGTCACTCTCTAAACTTACTACACTTAAACAGGTGCCATTGATGGCAATAGAGTCACCAAGTTTTGCTTTATGATGACTTTTAATGGAGAGTCTATTGTTTTGAAGTGCCTTGACGCTTCCCATTTCACGAATTAGTCCTGTAAACACATACGACCTTCTTTTAAAATATTAATGTTATTATTACATACTTTACTTGAGGTTGGTTAATGGAAAAGATATTAATTGTAGAAGATAATAAAGCGTTGGCTAAAATGCTCGCTCTAAAAATTGAGTCTACTCTGCCTTTTGAAGTTCATAACGCATATTCTTTAAAAGAGGCACAGCTGTTTGTGCGTAAATATGACTACTTTATGGCACTGTTAGATACTAATCTTCCAGATGCACATAATGGTGAAATTGTCGATGTAATGCTCTCTAAAAATATTAACTCCATTGTCGTAAGTGCTAACATGGATCGAGAATTTCGTCACAAGATGCTTGAAAAAGATATTATCGATTATGTAGGCAAGGGCGGCATAGAAGATATTGAATATGTTATTAGTATGATTAGACGACTGCATAAAAATCAAAACCATACAGTGATGTTAGTTGATGACTCTAGGGTTTTTAGAAATCAGATGAAACGGATGCTAGAACATCTCTTTTTCAATGTTATTGCCTGTGCTCATGGAGAAGAGGCACTTAACCTTTTACAAGAGCGAGATGATATTAAGATTGTCATTACTGATTATAATATGCCGGTAATGAATGGGCTTGACCTAACCAAAGAGATTCGAAAAATCTATAAAAAAGATCTTCTTAGCATTTTAGCAATTTCAAGTAATAATGATGAAGATATCTCAGCTATGTTTCTTAAAAAAGGGGCAACAGACTTTATTAAAAAACCTTTTTCAAAAGAGGAGTTCTCGTGCCGTATTAATAATACTATTGAGGCTTTAGAAAACATAGCTCTCATCACCAATAGTGCAAACCGAGATTTTATGACGGGCCTGTATAATCGTCGCTATTTTCTTAAAAGCTTGGAGGCATATGTTGAAGATGCAAGTCAAAGTGGAGAAAAGTTTGCGGTGGCCATGGTAGAAATTGATGATATTAATGGCGTCAATGATAATCAAATTATAAGTGTAGCAGAAACCTTACGCTCGGCTGTTCAGCCTAATGATGTAGTGGCACGTTTTGGTTCAGAAGATTTTGGCAT
Source organism: Campylobacterota bacterium (assembly GCA_034661055.1). Taxonomy (GTDB): domain Bacteria; phylum Campylobacterota; class Campylobacteria; order Campylobacterales; family Sulfurimonadaceae; genus QNZR01. Next base: position 21,475 of record JAYEKO010000013.1, on the reverse strand, counting down.
GCTTCTTAAAAATATTAGTTCACAGCAGACTAAAGTAGTGCTGGAAAATATTAGTTCACACATTGAGACGCTTTCTCTGACATTATCTATTGGATTTACATGTAATAACGATGAAGCCTTTGAGGAAGTTCTTAATCAGGCAGATATGATGCTTTATAGTGCTAAAAGTAGTGGAGGAGATAAAATAGTGGGAGATTAAAAAACAATCTTCCCATCATTTTGAAGTGAGGCAATAATACTTTTAGCCTTTTCATGGCCACCATAGGCAGCTTTTCGGCAAAGTTCTAATGCCTTGTTGTTATCTTGTTCCACGCCAAGTCCTTGGTCGTACATAAGCCCTAGATTGTAGTGACCAGTAGGTAGATCTTTCTCGGAAGCCCGCTCGAAACAGATACGAGCTCTAGTATAATCTTGTACAACACCATGACCCTCTTTGTAGAGTACGCCTAAGTTATTAAAGGCTTCACCATGACCACGCTTGGCAGCTTCTTCATACCAAAATGCCGCTTCAGAGTAGTTCTGAACACATCCTAAACCACGTTCAAGCATAAGTGCCACCTCATACTGTGCTGGCGGTACTTCAAGAACGGCTGCTTCTAAAAAGAGGTCGTGGGCTTTGAATTGATCCCCATCAATATGATGAAGTGCTAAATTAAACAGAGCAAATGGCTGTTTCTGTGCGGCAGCTTTTTCATACCATGATCTGGCAAGTTCTACATTTTTGTCAGTACCCTGCGCATTTTGATACATAAACCCCAAAGAGGTCTGCGCATCGGTATTACCTTTTTGGGCTAAATCTGTGTAGAGTTGAAATGCCAGCTCAAAATTACTGTCATTGTAAGCTTTGTGTGCTTCTTCAATCATTTAAAACTTTCTCTTTCTCTGAGTCTTCTGATTTTTAACATCAGGTTTTAAATTATTAAATTTTTCTAGTAGTTTCGCTTTATCATCGAGATGTTCATCTCGAATTTTATGCTCATCACTACCATCAACTTCTGGATCATACTCAACTACTTCTGGTACATAATCTTTAAAGGGATCATCTTTTTTTGTATTACTCATGTTTAACTTTTCAATAGTATTTTTCGTATTTTAGAATTCCTTAGCTTAAAAGTTAAAGTAGTAGGTATAATTTCACAATATTTTACATGTAAAAGAGACGTAATGCAATATGATGTAATTGTAGTAGGTGGTGGTCATGCCGGTGTTGAAGCATCCCTAGCTTCCGCGCGTATGGGAAATAAGACCTTGTTGGTTTCAATGTTGGCAGAGAACGTAGGTGCTACAAGTTGTAACCCTGCTGTAGGTGGTTTGGCAAAAGGACATCTGGTATGTGAGCTTGATGCTCTTGGTGGTGAAATGGGTCTTATAACCGATGACGCAGGGATTCAATTTCGTATTTTAAATGCGACCAAAGGGCCTGCTGTGCGTGGTACACGAGCTCAGATAGATATGGACCGATACAAGGTCATTGCCCGTAATATCGTTCTAAATACTCCAAATTTGGAGTTAATACAAGAGACAGTTGAGTCACTAATATTTGAGGACAATACCGTTGTTGGCGTGGAGACGGACCTTTTTAACACCTATGGAGCTTCTCGTGTTATTTTAACAACAGGAACGTTTTTAAAGGGAGTAGTTCATATTGGTGAGGCGACAAAGCCCTCAGGTCGTTTTGGAGAGTTCTCAGCAGAAAACCTTACCGCCTCTCTTTTAGAAAAAGGCTTAGATGTAGGACGACTTAAAACAGGTACTTGTGCGCGTATTGACAGCTCTACTATTGACTTTTCTGTTATGGAGGAGCAAGGTGGTGATGAGGTGCCGACACCATTTAGTTTTAGGACAAATAGAGATAAGTTTGCAAAAGATAAACAGCAGTTATCATGTTTTATTGCCTACACCAATGAAGAGACTCACTCTATCATTGAGGGAAACTTTCATCGTGCTCCACTCTTTACTGGTCAAATTGAGGGAGTAGGTCCGCGTTACTGTCCAAGTATTGAAGACAAAATCAACCGTTTTCGTGAGAAAGAGCGTCACCACCTCTTTATTGAACCGCAAACTATTGACAATACAGAGTGTTACATTAATGGTATGAGTACCTCACTACCTCCCGATGTTCAACGTCAGATGATTCACTCTGTTGAGGGGATGCAAAATGCAAAAATTGTACGCTACGGGTATGCTATTGAGTATGATTATGTCAATCCCACTGAGTTAACGCACTCTTTAGAGACAAAAAAAGTAAAACACCTCTACCTTGCAGGTCAAATTAATGGAACAACAGGTTATGAAGAGGCAGCGGCTCAAGGTTTAATGGCTGGAATTAATGCTTCTCTTTCACTTGCAGGTAGAGAACCTTTTATTTTACGTCGTGATGAAGCTTACATTGGTGTGATGATTGATGACTTGGTGACTAAAGGGACTAAGGAGCCGTATAGAATGTTCACCTCACGCGCAGAGTACCGTCTGCTCCTTCGTGAAGAGAGTGCCGACACTCGCTTAAGCCATTATGGATACGAGTTAGGGCTGTTAAGCCAAGAGGCGTATGAGGCTTCTCAAGAGAAAAAAGAGCAGATTAAATATGCTATGGAGCTTCTAAATGCCATGCATTTTACTCCGAACAAGGAGTTTATAGCGTTTTTAGCAACCATAGATGAAGAGAAGATTACCGATAAGATTACCGCACCTCAGATAATTGCACGAAAAAGTTTTACATTAGATAAGTTGACAAAGCTAGCGCCTAAACTTGCTATATATAGTGACTATATTTTAAATGAGATCTTGGTTGAGGCAAAATATGCGCGCTATGTTGAGAAGCAACAAGATGACCTTGAGAGATTACAGAAATATTTACATGTAAAAATTCCAGAAGGTTTTGACTTTAGAGTCGTTAAAGGGCTATCTAATGAGATGGTAGAGAAGTTTGAGACATTTAATCCACCAACACTTCAAGCGGCATCACAAATTAGCGGGGTGACTCCTGCTGCAGTTGAGATTTTACAAATTTATATCAAAATGGGAAAAGGGGTTTCATGACTTATTATTACATACATACAGGACACCGTATAGGGCTAGATCGCTTTCGTCGTGCATCGGCTGTGATTTCAGAACTTCAAGACGCTGACATTACACTACTGACTTCAGACTATAGAATAGCATCAGAAGCTAAAAATTATGGTTTTAAACGTGGACTTGGTGTTGACGTGGTGCAGAACATTGCACATATTGCAGTTCGCGGTGATCAACTTATTTATGATGCCGATGAACATAGTGAGCAGACACTAGATGACATGATGCACTTCTTCTCCAAAGTGGTACGTTTTAGTGATCATAGTGATGAAGTAAGACATAAAAAAGAATTTTTAGTCTCTCCATATTTAAAAGGCGATAATATCTGTAATGCCGTAGCTATAGATAAGAAATTTTTCGGCGACTTTAATAAAACTATTGATGTGACGCTGTTTTATGGCGATGATGACTACAATAAAGATGTAATCTCTAAAAAAGATGAACTTAAGGCTCTTAATATGGAGTTACTTTTAGGCTTTTACTATTTTGTCTTTTACGATGATGAGGTGGGCGATTCCTTTAAAAAGATACACGAAAATGAGGAGTACGAAGATGTTATTAAGCATAGCAATATTTTAGTGACCTCTTCACATCAAGCTGTTTTAGATTCATTAGCATCAGGTGGTCGTCCTGTGTTTATTCAGCGTGATGACCACTCCTATGAATTTCAAGAACTTTTTAAAACACTTAATGTCCCTATGGTTGATGAGCTAAGTGCTAAAAAAATTGCCCAAGCCATTACTAAGGCACGTATTGATGTATATCAAGAGGTAGGGGAGAATAGTAACAAAATAGCTGAGTTTATAAAACAAAACTTAAATTTATGAAATATTAAAAGAGATTTATCTATAATTTGTCGTTAAACTTCTAAGTAAGTGAGAAAAATATGACAAATGAGAGCAGAAGAGGCTTTATTGGTAAAGCCTTCGGTGCAGTAGCAGGTGTTGGAGCAGTCGCTTCACTAGTTGCAATGAAGAAGACTTGGGATCCACTTCCAAGTGTACTATCAGCTGGTTTTACTACCGTTGATGTATCTTCACTTGCAGATAACAAATTAGAGGTCGTTGTTTGGCGTGGGATGCCTATATTTTTACTAAAATATAGTGCTGACATGAAACCAACTGATGGCCGTAACGTAAAAGTTGGAGACAGTTACTACTCAGTAATGATTGGTCTATGTACACACTTAGGGTGTATTCCAGCATATGATGGGACTTTATTTAAATGTGCATGTCATGGTGGTGAATTTACTGCTGATGGTGTTCATACATTTGGTCCTCCTCCGCGTCCTCTAGATATTCCTCCGTTTAAAATTAATGGTACAACATTAGTTTTAGGTGAAGAAGGTCCTGAGTTCAAAAAAATGACAGCAAAAGCGTAAGGAGAGTTAGATGGCAGAATTTAAAAAAGCAGAATCAACTCTTGAGTGGTTCGACCAACGTCTTGGTGTAGTCAATTTCTATAAAGTGATGATGTCGGAGTATTGGATTCCGAAAAACATTAACTTTTTATGGGCTATGGGTGTACTTTTAACAGTACTTTTCACAATACTTCTAGTAACGGGTATTTTCTTACTAATGTATTACAAGCCAGATGTTAACTTAGCATTTGACAGTGTAAACTACACAATTATGCAAGAAGTGGGTTACGGTTGGCTAATGAGACATGTCCATGCAGTTGGTGCATCGGTTGTATTCTTAGTTATCTATATTCACATGTTCACAGGTATCTACTACGGCTCTTACAAAAAAGGTCGTGAGATGATCTGGATTTCTGGTATGTTACTGTTTGTAATGTTCTCAGCAGAAGGATTCTCTGGATACATGCTTCCATGGGGTCAAATGAGTTACTGGGCAGCGTACGTTATTACTGAAATTTTTGGTGGTATCCCTGTTATTGGTAGTGAGCTTGTTGTTTGGATTCGTGGTAACTTCTACGTTTCAGATGCGACATTAACACGTTTCTTCATGTTACATGTATTGTTAATTCCATTAGCAATTCTTGGTGCAATCGTATTTCACTTTTACGCGTTACGTTTCCCACATGTTAACAATGAAGATGGTGAGTTCTTTGACTATGATGAAGAGGCTGAAAAATATTTAGCTGGTAACAAAAAAGAGTCTAAAGTTGTACCTTTTTGGCCAGTATTTTTATCTAAAGACTTTATGGTTGTTGGTTTCTTTATGATTTTCTTCTTCTATCTATCGTTCTACCACTATGGTTTTGCAATGGATGCGATTAACTTTGACAAAGCAGATGGTCTTAAGACTCCAGCACATATCTACCCTGAGTGGTATTTCCTATGGTCTTATGAAGTACTTCGTGGTTTCTTCTTTGATATTGCAGGAATCTCTGGTAAATCATTAGGTCTTATTGCATTCGCAATTGCAAATGGTATCTTCTTTGTATTTCCTTGGTTAGACCGTTCTCCAATGGTAAAACCGGCAAATCAGCGTCCATACTTTAAGTATTGGTTCTGGTTATTGATTGCAGATTTAATTGTTCTAACGGTTTACGGTAAATTACCGCCAACTGGTGTGAATGCATGGGTAGGTTTCTACTCTTCAATGACATTCTTAATGCTGTTTGCAGCACTTCCAATTATTACTAAAATGGAAGCAAAAAAAGTAGGGGGTAAATAATGAAAGAGTTTAAAGTATTAGGAACTATTGTTGCACTAGTGCTTGTGATGTATTACGGTATTGAGCCGTATGCTCACCATGTTATGCACCCTGAACCGGCACCGGCAGATTACAAATTTAGTGATCTAAAAAATGTGGATACTTCACTTAAGGGTGATGTAGCAAACGGTAAAGATCTAGTTGCAGCTAACTGTACAGCGTGTCACTCTATGGAGTCAGAAGGTTTTCCTAAGCTTATGCCAGATGCTGATTCAGCAGCGGCATACGGTGTGGTTCCACCAGACATTAGTACTTCTGGTAAGATTTATGAAACTAACTATTTAGCTAACTTTATTTTTGACCCAGCAACTGCGTCAAACTTAGGTCATAAATATACACCTGAGAGTGGTAAAATGCACCCAATGCCGGCATATAACTGGATGAGTGCTCAAGAGATTATGGATATGGTTGCATATCTGCAAGATGCTGCAAGTAAAGTTAAAGTTGAAGGTGATGCAAAAGCACAACATAAAGCAGTGTTTAAAGATGCTTGTGGACGTTGTCACTCAATGGGTTATGCAGGAATTGATGCATTGACTCCACCAGATACGCTTAAAGCTTACATGGGAGCAAGTGCTCCAGATCTTTCTCAGTACATCAAAAGTCGTGGTCGTCACTACTTAGAGAATTTTATTAATAATCCTCAAATACTGCTTCACGGTACATCAATGCCTCGTGTTGGTCTGACTAAAAAAGCACAAATTGATGTTATTGATTATATGGAGGAGATCGGTGATGCTAAAAAACCTGATCGTGATTCTCTAGGATGGAAAGTAATGCTTTACATGTTAGTGTTCGCACTTCTAGCATTAGCTTGGAAAAAACAGATTTGGAAAGAAGTACACTAAATAGTGTACTTCTCTTATTTTAAGGAGCAATAGTGAAATTAATAAAAACTATGACATTAGTAGCTTTGATGTCTGTAGCTGGTATGTCGCAAGATGTACTTTCAACTAATATGACACAGAGTGAAACAGGTTTGACAAATATTCAAAAAGGATTTTTGTATAACAGTATTGAGATGATTAAAGCGGGAGCTACTCAAATTAAAGCAGCAAACAAAATTTTTCATAATCCAGAAGATACTAAAAAATATCTTCCTAGTAATAAAAGTCATATGAGTAATGTTGCATTCAATGCAGCAAAACGAATTAACAATGCAACAGATGAGATGCTTTTATATATAGATGCTAAAGAGATGAATAAAGCACAAAGCTCTTTTTCAAATATCATCAGCGCGTGTGGCTCATGTCATGCAGTAGTTCGCGGCTGGTAATGACTTACTTACTGAGAAATGCTTAGGCATTTCTCATCTCCACTATAAAAACTACGAATGCTATTTCTAAAAAACCTAACTTTTCTGTAACAAAACTGTGATAAAAAGCCCAAAAAACGCCAATAGTGTGTAAAAGAGTGACTATATTTCAATATTTAATGAAAAGTTAATAGTAAATTAAAAAAACTTTATATAGAATATAAGCGTGACTTTATAGAGCACCGCGTTTGGGGGTGACATAAAGCATAAGTTTTATGGTTGGTACTTAATAACAATCTTTAAGTATTAAACAGACACGGGTCTTTATAAAAACAAAAACAGGAGTGTAAATGAAAAAATTAATTCTTTCGATGGCGGCAGCGTCACTTGTAACTGGTGCAGTAGCAACTGCAGATGTAGATGTAAATGTTGGTGGTCAAGCAGTAGTTTATTATCAAACAAATGATAGTGTAGATTTCTTTCACCAAGACAGTTCAAATGCAAATGTTGGTTTACAACTTAACTTAGACGCTGATTTAGGTAACGGTTTTGGTGCTGGTGGTCAGTACTCAATGCTAGGTACATTAGGTTTAGAAAAGAACCTTGTTAGCAACATTATGCAAACAGGTAATGGAAACTTAAATGGTGGCGCATTAACTAAAGTTTACTTAACTAAAAAAGCTGGTAACACTTTAATTAAAGTAGGTCGTCAAGAGCTTCCTAAATCACTTTCTCCATTAGCATTCTCAGAGGGATGGAATGTATTTAAAAATACTTTTGATGCAGTTGTTGCAATCAATAGTGACCTTCCAGAGACTACTTTAGTTGGTGCTTATGTTTCTGCTTCAAATAACCATGGAGACTTAAGCAACTTTAATGATTTAGCTGCTTCTACTCAATTAGGTGCTCTAGATGTACAAAATGGTGCATACATGCTAACTGCTGCTACTAAGCTTATTCCAGCAACTAGCTTAACTGCTTCTTACTACTACTTAGATGAAGTGGGCGGTCTTGGTGATGCTTCTGCATTATGGCTAGATGCTCAAATTGCTGTTCCTGTTGTAAGTCTTGCTGTTCAAGCTGGTACAATTATGCCAGATATCGATGGTACTGAAGATACAGTAGCATTTGGTGCAAAAGCTGGAATGAACCTAGGGCCAGTTGCTGCTTCACTAGCATATACTGATGTAGATGATGGTACTGCAAACATTCAAAATGTTGGTACAGGTGTAAAAACTCCACTTTATACACAAATGGTTGCTAACCAAGGGTTTATCTCTAATGACTCTTCAACATTTGTTGCTAAAGCTGCTCTAGGTTTAGGTACTGGTAAATTAATTGCTCAGTATGGTATGTCAAGTCGTGGTGGTGCTGAGAATGATTACAACGAACTAGATGTAATCTATAAATTCAAAGCTCTTGAAATGAACATGTTAGCTGCATACGTTATGCGTGGTGGTGATGATAATGTTCCTGATAGTGATATCATCCGTTTCTGGACTCGTTACAACTTCTAAGTCGTCATTGGCTTTTTTACAAAGAGGATATCCTCTTTGTAATTTTACTCAAACTTCTAATATCTATATTATTTCTAATCAATTAAATTTTAGTATAATTAAAACTACATTATGATATATTTATGCTTAATGCAAAATACATAAGGTAAATGATGCTAGATAAGCTTTTTGAAAAATCAAACCAAATATTAAAACTTCAAAACTATATCTACAAAAGATATTTTTACTACACAGTTGATTTTACAGATAAGATGATTGGAATATTAGGCAGCAGAGGTGTGGGTAAAACTACCGTTATCATACAGTATCTTAACTCATTAGATATACCAAAAAATAAAAAACTCTATTTTAGTGCAGATAGTATTATTACAAGTTCATCATCTCTTTATGATATTGCAGATAAATTTTCAAAAAGTGGTGGAGTGGTACTTGCAATAGATGAAATACATAAATACAGAAATTTTGAGAAAGAGTTAAAAGAGATATATGATTTTCTAGATTTAAAAGTCATTTTTAGTGGCTCAAGTGCTCTGCAACTCGAACATAAAAAAGCAGACCTAAGTAGAAGAGCACTGCTTTACAGAGTAAGTGGATTATCATTTCGAGAATTCTTAGAACTAAAACTTAATATTAGTTTTAAAGCTTATTCACTCCAAGAGATACTTAAAGATCACATAGAGATTGCAAGTGATATTACTGACAAAGTTAAGCCATTTGAATATTTAAAAGAGTATTTACAATATGGTTATTTTCCATACTATTTTGAAAATAGTAAAACATACAGTATTAAACTCGAAGAGACAGTAAATACCGTAATTGAGAGCGACTTACCAATTATTTTTAATATAGAATCTCAAAATATCCAAAAACTAAAACAGCTAGTAAATCTTATAGGTTCTGCAAAACCTTATGAGCTAAATATTACAAGTTTATCTAAAAAAATAGGTATTAATAGAAATACACTTTATCAGTATATATACTATTTAACTATGGGAAATATTTTTACAAGTATTAGAGCAAAAACAAAAGGTGATAACATTTTTTCAAAACCTCAAAAGCTATATCTTAACAATCCAAATTTAAGTTTTAGTTATTGTCAATCTAATGAAGTAGGAACCCTAAGGGAGCAGTTTTTTTTAAATATGTTAAGTCAAAGTTATGAAGTAGCATATCCTAAACAAGGTGACTTTTTAGTAGATGACAAATACATATTTGAGATAGGTGGTAAAAACAAAAGTTTCGATCAGATAAAAGATGTTGAAAATAGCTACCTAGTAAAAGATGATATTGAAATAGGGTTTAAAAACAGTATTCCACTTTGGCTATTTGGCTTTTTGTATTAGACTTAAATTATGAAAAGCACTTTTTCTAATCTTCTTATAACATCGTACTGCTATAATGCCTTATTAATTATATTGAAGGACGTATCTTGCTAATAGATAGTTTTGATCGTAAAGTAGATTACCTCCGCATTTCAGTAACAGAACGCTGTAACTTTCGATGTCAGTACTGTATGCCTGAAAAACCGTTTTCATGGGTACCTAAAGAGAATATTTTAAGCTTTGAAAATCTTTTTGCTTTTGTAAAAGTTTGTATTGATGAGGGAATTAGAAAAGTTCGTATTACAGGCGGTGAGCCACTGCTTCGTGAAGACCTAGATAAGTTTATTAATATGATTTATGACTATGATTCTGAGATTGACTTGGCCATGACCTCTAACGCATTTTTACTCAAACAGAGTGCTCAAAAACTCAAAGATGCTGGTCTTAAACGTATTAATGTCTCCATTGATACGTTAAAGCCTGACGTAGCACTTAAAATTGCGCAAAAAGATGTTCTTGCAAGTGTACTAGAAGGCGTGAATGAAGCACTAAAAGTGGGGTTAAAAGTAAAAATTAACATGGTACCCATGAAAGGACTTAATGAGAGTGAGATTCTTGACGTTTTAGAGTACTCTAAAGAGCGTAAGATGCCAGTGCGTTATATAGAGTACATGGAAAATGTTCATGCTATGGTTGACATCAAAGGAATGAATAGCGAAGAGCTCCTCTCTATTATTGGCGAGCGCTACAATTTTGAAGATGAAGGTTTTGATGGTCACTCTCCGTCACATTATTACAAATTAGATGATGGCTATGAATTTGGAATTATTGAACCGCATAAAGATGATTTCTGTTCTACATGTAATCGTATTCGTCTCACCGCAGAGGGACTTTTAATTCCATGTCTTTATTTTGATGAGGCAATAAGTATTAAAGATGCTATAGCGCAGGGAAATATAAAAAAAGCAGCAGCAATTTTAAAAGATGTGGTTCATACTAAACCAGAAAAAAATCGCTGGGGAGATGAAGATGGCGAACTCTCTAAACGTGCCTTTTATGAGACAGGTGGCTGAGTGCTAAGCTTAGTTGAACATTTTTTCTCTATTCAAGGTGAGGGTAAGTACACAGGAGTTCCTTCACTCTTTTTTCGACTTGGTGGTTGTAATATGCGTTGTGAGGGTTTTGGTTGTGTTGAAACATCACCAACAGGAGAAGAGCTTGTAGGCTGTGACACTCTGTATGCTGTAGATAAAAAAGCCTTTGGTCAAAGTTGGAATAATATTGAGTCTGCAGATGAGCTTATAGCTATATTTAAGAACTATAGACTGCCTAGTGATGTCGATATTGTTTTTACAGGTGGAGAGCCGCTTTTACATGCTTCTAATCCTATTTTAATTGCTTTTTTAGAGTATCTCGTGTCACAGCATCACAGAGTAACATTTGAAACCAATAGTGCAGTTGCTGTGGACTTCGATAAATTTCCAGTCTATAAGTCGGCAATTTATGCACTTTCAGTTAAACTTTCAAATAGTGGTGAGCCGTATCATAAGCGGGTGCAACCTAAAATTATTAACTCAATAATAGAGAGTGCTGATGAGACATTTTTTAAATTTACTGTTGATGAAGCGAGTTTAAATGGGGGATTAGATGATGAAATTGACTCTATTTTATCTCTAGTGCATAAGACAGAAATTACATGTATGCCAAAAGGCGGCTCTAAAGAAGAGGTAGAAGCTAATACAAAAGCAGTTATTGAGTACTGTAAAGAGAAAGGTTTTCGATATAGTGATAGATTACATATCCGTATTTGGGATCAAAATAAAGGGGTGTAGATGATAATTAGAAAACAATTTAAATTTGAAAATGCCCACATTGTAAGAGGATGCAGCTCTGAGCGTTGCAGAGCATCTCTGCATGGTCACTCATATAGAGTCGAAATACTTTTTGAATCCAATTTTTTAGACCATGGACAGATGGTGTATGACTTTGGTCTGATGAAGCAGAACATGAAAGATCTCATTGACAGTTTCGACCATGCAATTACCTTATGGAGTGGTGATGACAAAGTCTATTTAGAAGACATGCTACGTCACTCCGATCGCTATGTTATTTTGCCCGTCTCTCCGTCAGCTGAGCAGTTTAGCCGTGTTATCTTCTTAATGCTCGACTCTCTGCTCCAATTAACTACATGTATTAATGGCGAGAAAGAGGTACGACTCAATAGTGTCATCGTTCATGAAACAGCAACGGGATATGCCCAAGGATTTAGAGAAGATGCCTACTCAGAAGTGATGGGAGCTATTAATTTAGAAGATATTGTCTTTTCTGAAGCAGTAAAGGCAGATTGGAAGGACTCCAATCTATTTAAAAATTTAAAAGCTAAAAAAGCGTTTATGAATCCAGCTACGGTTTAAGCCCTACGGGAGGAAAAAAGAGACATAGCCTTGCACAAAATTTTTACTCGTCGTAGCTTTGGCTATGACTCATAAAAAGTTTTGCACAATCTTACGTCTCTTTTTTCCTCTGAGGCTATTTAGGGTTTTTAGAGGTGCCCATAAGTAATAAGTTCTTGCTGCTCTGATGTGTAGAGTGTAAACTGTGTTGGAACTATTTTAACAACAGTTCCTGCCTTTAACTCTGCTACACTCTCGTCTATCATCATATATCCGTTAGAAGTTGCTAATGGAGAGACCATCCCCGGTGCAAATTTTCCACATACTCTAAAAGATTTACCATCGTAAAATCCTGGAACTAAAGCGCGGCGTCCAGAGCGTGTTTTAAACTCCTCGGCTAATTTTACATGTAAAACACCAAGGTACTTTTTAAAATCACCACTTAGTGCTAGAATAATACTCTGTCCAAAGAGTTCAAAGTTTAGCGCTGCTGCTAAAGGATTTCCTGGAAGATTTAGGACAAAACTGTTGCCAATGCTACCAAATGTAGTAGGTTTACCAGGTTTAATACTGATTTTGTCAAATGCTTTATCAAAACCAAAAGCACTGAACGCCTCTTTTGTAAAGTCAGCATCACCAACACTAACACCACCTGAAGTGACAATTAAATCGGCATCAAGTGAGGCGGCAATATGTTCTTTAATCTCTTGTAAAGTATCTCCAGAGGTTCCAATAAAACTAACATCACACCCAAGCTCTTTTGCACGTGCTAAAAAAGTGGGAGAGTTTGTGTTGTAGAGTTGATGTGGCGCTACCGTTTCGTAGTGCATCTTGAGCTCACTACCTGAAGCGAAAATGGCAACATGGGGTCTTTTATGAACATGTATATGCGAGATTCCTTGTGATGCTAATAGAGTAATATGATGGGCATGAAGACGTGTTTTTGCTTTTAGAAGAACATCATCTTTTTGAATGTCCTCTCCACAGAGGCGGATATGTTGAGCAGGTCGAATAGTTTGAGGAAGTATAATCCCCTCAGTAGTAATTTGAACATCTTCTTGCGGTACAATAGCCTCACACCCATCAGGAATACGAGCTCCTGTCATAATCTTTACACTATTGTCGCTAGTCAGTAAAATTGACTTATTATCACCAGCAAAAATTGTCTCTATTACCTTGACTGTTTTTCCGCAATCATCAGCTTTTATAGCATAACCATCCATAGCAGAGTTGTCATATGGAGGTAAGTTATGTGTAGCAATAAGTTCAAAAGCTACAATACGTCCTAAAGCTTCTTCTATGGAAATAAGTTCAGTAGGTTTTGCAGTAACTTTTTCATAAATTTTTTCTAACGCCTCTTCAACACTTATTGCCATAATAACCTCTTTTTAAAAATATGAATGTATTATAAGGAAATTGGGGTAAAATTCTGTTTATGAATGAAATGTATGCAATGAGTATTGATATCCACGATGTGGGAGTGCTACTGTTAGTTGGGATTATTCTTATGAATATGGTGCATGTAAAACGTGCTAAAGAGTTAAGAAGATATGCTAAACAGATGCGTATTATGATGCCATTTTCATCATCAATGATTTTTTTAATTCTATTTACCGGCATGGTGATGATGGCTGCAAAACATCTCTCTTTTACCATCGAAAATATTGTCATGATCCTCTTTGCGATTGCTATGATTATCTTTGAAGCAAAGCGTTATGGTTCATTAAAGCACATTAATTTTAGAGCAGAAGGTGCTTTTGAGACCTACAAAGGTGTGGCAATTAAAATTCTTCTCATAGAGTTGGCTATGAATAGTGTAATTAGTATCTGGATGTTAATGTGACCTTTGTCTTTTGTAATGAAGCAGGAGAGAGTAATTTACATGTAAAAGGGGAGCTTTTTAAGTACCTGATAAAAGTGCGTCGTCACAATATTGGTGATGAGGTCTGTCTGCGTACCGAGAATGAAACCTCCGTACTCTATATTTATATGATTAAAGATATTCGAGGCAGAGAAGCGATTTTGGAGCTTAAATCAAGCAGTACAAGGCTTGTTAAAGCTCACAAAAATTTACATGTAATTTGGTGTCTGATTGATCCAAAATCTATTGAGAAGGTGTTACCTACGTTAAATGAGATTGGTGTTGCTAAAATATCTTTTGTTAAATGTGAGCGTTCACAGAATAACTTTGGGCTCGACTTTGAACGTTTTAGACGTATCTTGATAAACTCAATGCAGCAGTGTGGGCGTAGTGAGTTTATGGAGTTTGAATACATTGAGAGTCTCGAAGAGGTTCTGCAGAGATATAAGAGTGTAGTTTACTTTGATTTTTGTGACAATGTCTTAGATGAAAGTGACACTATAGATACATTTTTAGTAGGTTGTGAAGGTGGTTTTAGTAGTAATGAACGAATCTTGCTTCAGAATCAGAAAGCTTTTAGATTAAAAACACCGATGATTTTACGCTCAGAGAGCGCAGTTTGTACTGTTTCAAGTAAAATTTTGTTTTAATTTATGTTAGATGTTCTATAATTAAGGGAGTATATTCTAAGAGATTTTTAAAGGTAGGATCGTTATGTTTAGGCACCCAAAAAAATACAAACTTGCGACAATGTTTTCAATTATGTTTGCTACGGCATTCATCTTTATTTCAGTAATTTTTTATACTTATGATTATGTAAGTCAAAAAGATAGTTTGAAAAATAATCTTTACTCTCAGGCTAAATCAGTATTGGATTTTGCAGAAGTCCTTCTTGAATCAAGGAATGAAAAGTTTTTCTCTGGTGAATCAGCAGAAGTGCCTCAAATTATTCAAAATGAAATTTTTACCAAATTTACAAAAATATCTGAAGGAAAAGTTTTTTATAAAGAAGCTTCAGATGAGCCGACTAGTGAAGTAAATAAAGCCAAAGCTTATGAGAGTGAAATGATTGCTTTTTTTAAAAATAATCGTGATGTAAAAGAGAAAGAAAACTTTATTATGGATGGCGGTAAAGAGTACTACATGCTCTCTCGCCCTATGATTAGTGAAGAGCGATGTATTATGTGCCATCCTACGTGGACGGCAGGTAATGTTGTTGCAATTGAAGATGTTCGTATTGATACAGTTGATTTTAATGAAGCACTCTCTAGCAGTTTAACACTTTCAATTGTGACGGCTATTGCCAATATTATAATTATCTTACTTCTGACACACTTCCTCTTTAGTAAATATGTAGCAAAACGAATTTATAAGGTTTTAGAGGTTATTTTTAGGGTAGAAAATGGTAACTTTATAATTGATGATCTTATTAAAGATGAACCAATTAAGAAGGGCAGTACAGACAATGAGATTGATCGTCTCTTTAGACACCTTAATGCCATGGTTAATATTTTAAGGCCAGTTATTAGTAATGTAGTAGAGCAGAGTAAGATGATGGCATTTGAAGCTAGCTACGGCTATGTAAAAACTGACAACACCAAAGGACAGGTTGATAAACAAAACAGTGCTGTAAATGAATCAAGCAAATATATTGAAAAAGTGATTGATCTTAATTCTCAAATGGGAGAGGATTTAAGTGATATATTGAAGCAGTCTGACAGTTCCCTATCGCACATAAAAACAGGACAAAATGTTCTAGTTCAAAATTTAGCTGATGGGAAAAATGCATCACTTGCTATGGAAGATACTGCCGTCTCAATTGCTGAACTTCGAGAATTTTCTAATGAGATTTCACAAACTATTGAGATTATTACCGATATTGCAGATGAGACAAATTTAATTGCACTTAATGCTGCCATTGAAGCAGCACGGGCAGGAGAGCATGGCCGAGGGTTTGCGGTAGTTGCAGAAAAGATTCGCGAACTTGCTGAAATATCACTCTCAAATGCACAGACAATTGGAAAGGTCTTAAAAAATATTCATGGGCATATTGACAAGGTGACCTCGCATGCCAATCAAACTAAAGAGACTATGATATCACTAGGTGAAAGTTCACAAAACCTTAGTGAACGATTTGAAGAAATACGCCAAAGTATCAACACAATATCGTCTGTTCTTAAAGTATTTGAGACCGAATTTAAAGAGAGCGATACAGTTTTAAGAGATACAGAAAAAGAGCTTGTAGATGTAAGAAAGTCGAGTGAAGTATTACTAGTTAATGCACAAGAGACAAAGAATATTATTACTACACTCACTCATAAAGGTGGAGAACTCAAAAGTCTTGCTGATGGTTTTGATGTAGTGCTTAATAATAGAAAGTCAGAGCGTACGGTAATCACACCACCTATTAAAGCTGTTTTAAATGATGGACAGGAAACAGAAGTATATCTTTTTGATAATTCTAGTGAGGGTATTTCATTTTACTTTGCAGACAATGGCGAGCATTCAAGGTTAAGCAAAGGAAGCCTAGGCAAGATGAAGCTAGAGACAGAACTGAATAATAATAGTACTATTGATTTTGAAGTTGTCTTTATCTCTGAAGATGATGGAAGAAATCTTTATTTCTATGGAGCTAAAAAGTTTTAATAGACAAGTAAGTATTTTTTAGCTATAATTCGCATCCATAAAACCCGACGCCTGTACGGGTAAATATAATATGCAGATATACGTACTTCGACGTGTATCACGAGGAAAAAAAATGAAAAAAGATCTCCACCCAAAATCGGTTGAGTGTCAAGTTACATGTGCATGTGGAAATGCTTTTACAACTAAGAGTTCACAAGAGACAATGCAGTTAGATATCTGTAATGAGTGTCATCCATTCTATACCGGTTCACAGAAAATTGTAGATACTGCTGGACGTATTGAGAAATTCAACAAACGTTATAACCGCGACTAAGAATACTTAGAGGGAAAGAGATGCTTACCCTCGTTCCTACTCCAATTGGCAATATCAGTGATATCTCACTGCGAGCCATGGAAACACTTTTTAATGCAGATGTTTTGCTCTGCGAAGACACCCGAGTTACCAAAAAACTACTCAATATTTTAATAGAACGTTATTCTCAAGAGCGTAAAGAACAACAGTTTATTGCCGTACACTCTCATAATGAGTATGATTTTATTAAAAATTTGCGTAAAGATTTTTTTGAGAAAAATGTGGTCTATGTAAGTGATGCTGGCATGCCTGGTATTAGTGATCCCGCACAACTATTGGTTCGCTACTGTCTTGATAATGACATTGCTTATGATGTTCTGCCCGGTGCTAATGCAGCACTGACTGCATTTGTAGCGAGTGGATTCGTCACGACAGAGATGCTCTTTTACGGTTTTATTCCTCATAAGGGAAGTGATCGCAAAAGAGCACTTTTAGGTGCTATGTATAATGGTTTTACCACTGTACTTTATGAATCACCGCATCGACTAATTAAGCTTCTAGAAGAGATTAATACAGAAGATCCTTTTAGAAGGGTTTTTTTAGCTAAAGAGCTTACTAAGCGTTACCAGAGTTTTTACAGTGGCACTGCCAAAGAGATAACGCAGCAGCTTAAATTACATGTAAAAGGGGAGTGGGTAGTGGTTATTGAAAAAGCAGATGCTAGAAATACAACACTAAGTGAACAAGATATTTTAGAATTTGACATCCCTAAAAAGTCTGCCTCAAAGCTTATTTCAAAGATAACTGGTGAAAATCCTAAAGCGTGTTATCAACGATTAATTGAAAATTAGCTAAAATTCATTCAATGTTAATATATGGTAAGCAAAGCATCTATTATTTAATAGATCATCATCCCCAAAAAATAGAGAAACTTTACTTAGCTAAAGATGTGGACAAAAAAGAGTACAGTGCTTTAATGAAGCACGACTTTGAAGTGAAGCGTATTCCTCAAAATGCAGCGCAACAGATGAGTAAAAGTGGCAATCATCAAGGCTACTTAGCTGATGTGGAAGATATTGTATTAAAAGAGGTCGCTTCGCTAAAAAAGAGAAACTTTGTGCTTATTTTAAGCAGTATTACTGATGTTGGTAATATCGGTGCTATTATTCGAAGTGCTTACGCGCTGGGTGTTGACGCTGTTGTTATTAGTGGTCTTAAGAAGATAGCTTTTGAGTCCATTGCACGTAGTAGCAGTGGAGCTTTATTTGATATGCCAATACTTTTTTGTACTAATGTTCATGATATTATGAATGACCTTAAGACAATGAACTATGAGATTTATGGTGCTGATATTGAGGGAGAGAATATTAAAGATGCTGTAATCTCTTCAAAAAGAGTTTTAATTCTTGGAAGTGAAGGAGAGGGGCTTCCCTCTCGCGTCTTAAAAAAACTTGATCATAAAGTTAAAATTGAGATGGCTCACGGTTTTGATTCTCTAAATGTTAGTGCTGCTGGTGCAATTTTAATGGATAGGATGCGATAGATGCAATCAGGCTTAGAGTATTTAAAAACTATTAATATTAGAGATATTCATGTTAAAACACACATATCATATGCAAATATTGAAGCAATATTAAATAAGTCTTATTCAAAACTAGAACGAGTTAATTTAACAGGTTTTATCTCAATTTTACAGAGAGAATATGCAGTAGATCTATCAGATTTTTTAGAAGAGTTTGAGCAATATAGGTTGGAAAATGCACCCGCTGAAATTGAAAAAACTAACATTCGATTAAACTATAAATCTAAAAAAAGAAGTAAAAGAGCAGGGTGGATTTTACTGCTTCTTTTAACAATTGCTTTGGGATTTTTTTACAGTAGCGATGTAATGGTAAATCTGCAGGAGTATCGTGGTGGTGTTGAAGTTAATGACTCACAGATTGACAAAGCTAAAGGAAAACTGCAAGAGAATGATTTGATTCAACCTTATTTGCAAAATAGTGACCTAAATAGCTCTACTGTGGCCGAAATTGAAGAAAATAGTGTAGCTGTTTTAGAAGAGAATATAAGTAAAGTTTCCGATTTGAATCAGACAGACATGAATAAACTCATTAAGCAGATAGCTCCTGAAGTTCAAAATGAAGCAGTGACAATTATACCTATAAAGAAGGTATGGATTGGCATGATAGAGCTTCCAAGTATGAAAAAGATCAATCGTGTTACCATGAGAAAGGTTAAGGTCGATACCACTAAAGATTGGTTAATTGTATTTGGTCACGCTCAAGTAACTGTTAAAAAAGAGGCTGAACTTTTAGAGTTTAAAAAAAGAGGAAAAATCTATTTTATTTATAAAGACGGTAGATTAACAGAAATAACAAAATCTGAGTTTAAAGAACATAACCGAGGTAAGTTGTGGTAAAAAGTGCTATTGTTCTATTTTTAATAGTACTGCCGCTATTTTCTGAATCACTGCTTTTAAATAAGATAGAGTCTCTTATTGGAGAGAAATCTTTTAATAAAAACAACTCTTATATAAAAATAATTTTTTCACCAGAGAGTGACTATTACAAAAATGAACGTGTTGATGTTGTAAAAGTGGTGCAAACTCTTAAAGATAATGGTCTGTTAAAGCTCTTTTTTGAGTCACCAAAAGAGATTGAACTCTCATTTTCCACTAACGCAGAGGCACTTTTTTTTGTAAAAATAATTGAAGACACACTGCAAGATATGGGATACTATAAATACTTAATTGTCGAAGCCAAGCTCAATAGCAGTGAATTTATCTGGAAAATAAAGCTTATTGCTGAGTACATTATGGACCCCATAGTACTAAAGCAAGAGCTTAAAAAAAGAGCTTCGTATCTTGTGAATATTGAGCGGCTTTCCCCAACTGCATGGCATTACGAGGTTGATATTTCCAGGGCACACTTAGATGCTTATGTGGTGGTAAATAATAAAAAAACACGACTTAAGAATTCTCAATATGCTTACTGGCTTGATGTTGCCAGCAGTAAAGAGCTTGTTATAGAGAGTAGAAATCGAAATCGTTGGTACCCTTATGTGGCACTCTATGACGCTAAACTGAGGCTTTTGGATTTAATTAAAAAAGATGAAAGAACACCACGATTAAGCATTCCATTGCCAGAAGGTACTACGTATGTAAAGCTTGATGATATGTACAGTATGAAAAATATTAAAGATGGCTTTGAAGTTAAGGGTAGATAGCGCCCTTTGAAATAAATATGCTAAAATTGCAAAAAATTAAATAATAAATAGAATAGGTATAACAATGTTTGATGAGATAGAATTTGACCGTATAAAACGTCTTCCTAAGTATGTCTTTGCTGAAGTAAATGATCTTAAAATGGCAGAGCGCCGCAATGGTGCTGATGTAATTGATTTTAGTATGGGTAATCCTGATGGTGATACACCTGATCATATTAGAGAGAAGCTAGTTGAATCTGCACAAAAAACTAAAACACATGGCTATTCTGCATCAAAGGGGATTCCAAAACTTCTTATTGCTATATCAGACTGGTATAAGCGACGTTATGATGTTGAACTAGATCCAATGAGCGAGTGTGTAGCAACAATGGGCTCAAAAGAGGGTTATGCGCATTTAGCTTACGCTATTACCAACCCTGGCGATGTTGCTGTGGTTCCAGACCCGACATATCCTATTCACTCTTATGCTTTTATTTTAGCCGGTGGTAATGTTCAAAAGATGCCACTTATTATGGATGAAGACTATAATGTAGATGAAGATAAATTTTTTGATAATTTAGATATAGCCTTTAAAGACTCATTTCCAAAACCAAAGTATGTAGTAGTTAATTTTCCACATAATCCATCGACTGCAACAGTAACTCCGGCATTTTATGAGCGTTTAGTAGCGTTAGCTAAAAAAGAGCGTTTCTACATTATTAGTGATATTGCTTATGGAGATATTACTTTTAATGGCTATAAAACACCTTCTATCATGGAAGTAGAAGGTGCAAAAGATGTTGCAGTAGAGAGTTTTACACTCTCAAAAAGCTACAATATGGCAGGCTGGCGTGTCGGTTTCTTTGTAGGAAACAAAAAGCTTATTGGTGCGTTGCAAAAAATTAAGTCATGGCTAGATTATGGAATGTTTACACCAATTCAAGTAGCAGCAACGGTTGCACTAAATGGTGATCAGCAGTGTGTGCAAGACATTACCGATAAGTATGACCATCGTCAAGATGTTCTTATTGAAGCGTTTGATAGAGCGGGATGGCACATTAGACGTAATAAAGCTTCCATGTTCTGTTGGGCAAAAATTCCAGACTGTGCTTCACACTTGGGTTCATTAGAGTTTTCTAAGCGCTTACTTGTAGAAGCTCAAGTTGCTGTAGCGCCAGGTATTGGTTTTGGTGATTATGGAGAAGGATATGTGCGTATTGCTTTAATTGAAA
>JAYEKO010000012.1:0-24279 GCA_034661055.1 Campylobacterota bacterium | reverse complement strand
CAATCTTCCATTCTTATCACTCCTCTTTCCTTCTGTTATTTTTATTAAACAGAAGTGTAGTTTATTTACTACAGAGGCGGGTCAAAAGTTTTCAAAAAAGTGGGTCAATATTTTTCAAAAAAAACAGGTGATCAATAACAATGACCGCTGCATTATGAACATTTTTATGTTGCAATGAGAGTACTTTTGTATTGAGGGCTTCTTGTATGAACTGCTGCAGATCAATATCTAAGGTCGTATGTATGGTACGTTTCTCTTTATTGTTGTTGGCTAGTCGTGAAGAGACATAGCGAATAAAATGACTGACATCTAGGTCTTGTTTTTGTTGAGATAGTGAGAGTTTACTCTTTTGAATGTTTTGAAGTTCTATTGTGTTAATTAGATGTTGCTCATATAGTCGCAGTGCTAGTTGAGCTATTTTACCATTGAGTCTTTCTGGATATTTTACGGGATCATACCATCTTGGTGAGCGAACAAGTATGACTAAGGCTAATATCTCTTTGTCGCTTAATGTGGAAATGTCTCTATTAAAATAGTATTTTGCAGCCTGTTTCACTCCTCTGCGGTTTGCCGCATAAGGAACCTGATTGACATAAAAAGTCAAAATATCCTTTTTAGAGACTTTCTCTTCTAACTCTTGGGCTTCAAAGCCTTCAAGCCATTTTGAATAGAGCGTTCTTTGCCTTGGATGAATCATCTTAATAACCTGTTCAGACAAAGTGCTAGCTCCGCGAATACGTCTCATTGCTTTAATATTTTGCCATAGAGCATGGAGTCTAGCTTGCCAATCTACACCATTATGATTATAAAAATTCTGATCTTCTGAAATAAGTAGTGCCTCTAAAAATAGCTCTGGCAGTTCATAGAGTTCAAGGGTGTCTATAGTGTTCCATCGGTTGGAATAGGTGGTGTTAAGTGACACACCGTTTCTATCTAAAAAAGAGTGCTTCTTTTGAATTATAAATAGACTAGAAAGGTCACTAGGAACTTTTTGCATGGAGTTGTATGTACTTAAGGTAAGTACAGTCGCTATTAACAAAAATGTAACAGTGACTGCTATTTTTAGCATACTATTTCTTAGTGACATTAAGTATGCTAGGTAGGCTTTTTCCATACACATCAGAATCATACATCTCTTGGGCGTGAGTAGGCATAACAGTAAATTTACCACTTGCAATTGCTTGTGCAGTATAGCTTAGATAATAGTTTCCAGCAGGTAGATAATCGGAATAAAATCTAGCACTATCATGCCGTAACTCTTTATGATAAAAGCTCCAGTTATATCTTCCATATGAGGACCAGTCAGAGAAGTTAAACCACCAAGACTCTTTTGCTGCTTTAAATGTACCTTTTTGAGCATCTATTACTGATGAGATAGCCAAGTCACTGTTAATTGGCTCTAGTCCACCTGGAACCGGATCATTGACTACTACAAAATGTCTTGCTGTTGGTAATGAAACAAAGAGGTCGACTCTAGCAATATCTCCTTGCTTGATCTGCATCGGAGAGTTTAAAATTTTAAACTCTCCGTTTCTCTGGACAGTGTACTCTCTTCTTACATCAATTCCTGAATTTACACGTTGTACCGATGCCTCGCTAGGTGCATAAGAAATTTTGGAGATATAGTAAAGTCTACCTTCTCCTGTTTTATTAATATTGAGTGTTGTTGTTTTACTAATATCTTTGGATTTTAGCTGGGTAAAGAGTGCTTTGGACTCTTTTTTAGAAGTAAATGTGGCGCTGCCTATCTCCTGTTGATTATAGCTCACTGTTACATCCATTGAGACGGGTTGCGTTTCATATGTGTTGGCATAATCTGCAAGTGCTTTCATACAGAAGCTATTTTCTTGAGTATTTTCCCAATGATCTTTTTTGCCTCGTGTCTGTGTAATTGCTCGAACTATTTTTGGTGCAATCCCTTTAGCCTTGCTCTGTAAATCATCATCTTTTTCAGCACTTAAAATAGTGCTAAGTATGGCACAGTTGGTTCGCATTGGAGTGGCTAGAAGGTAGGATGAACCACTGTCGTAGGTCTCATTGAACTGAATTTTTCCTGCGCTTTGTGTTGATGTAGAAAGTATGGAGTCTAGCAACTCTTTTTTCATAGTCGGCTCTATGGTGTTGATGTTAAGCATTGCTTGTAGATAGTGAGCTTTTCCAAAGAGGCTCATCTCTTTATAGTGTCTGTAGAAACGAGTAATATCATCTCTGTTAATGGCATCAGATTTTGAGAGTGCATTGAGTGCTACGGCACGAACTGTCGAACTCATTGATGTTGAGAAGTATGATGGAAAACTGTTGTGATGCAGTATGGTGTCAAGGTACTCTTTTAGCTTTGTCTCAACAGCATACGGAATTTGGTAGTTATGCTCTTTTAACCAAGCAAACTCTAAAGCAGTGTAGGCAGATAAATAAGGACTAACATAATTGTTTGAGCCTTTCCAAAATGCCATACCGCCATTGGGAGCTTGAAATGCGTAGGAGTCATTAATCATCTTCTGTAGAAGTGTTGTAGAGTCATTCCATTTAAAGGTATCTAATAAATACTCTTGCAGTTCATTGTAATATGCAGCTGCAACGGCTTTTGTAAGTCTCTGTTCCCAACATAGATAAGGGTACTCTTTGACATATTTAAAGGCACCATCAACATTGGCTATGACACTTGTAGAGAGTAGTGCACCAACTTCTCCTGCATTAGCAGTGATGTTCTTTGGAACCTGTATGGCCTCAGATATGTTGGCATCCAAGGTAGAACCAAAGTTTGACATCGTCTCAAGTGAGATGCGTTTATTAACGATGAGGTCGTGACGTATTCTATCTTGACCATTACTGTCTTTAGCGGTTACGTTAAATGAAATAATACCATCATTGTCTGCGCTGACAGGCATAAAAATATTTTTTCTTGCATACGCATCGAGTTCCAATATGAAGTTTCTAGTGGCTACATTTTTATTTTTATTTTTAGCTTCAATGCTAACCGTAATATTGCGAGTTTTATCGGTTCGGTTCATAATGTTAAAACCGGCACTAAAAGTATCTCCAAGTAGAACTTGGTTAGGCATTATTGGTCTGATTTCTGTCGCCATGTTTGTTTTAAATTTGGCAGTTCCAGTTCCCATAAGGTCATCTTTTGAGACGGCCATTACAATGGCACTCCATCCAGTTAGATTATCAGGCAATGTAAATGTAAACTCGGCATCTCCACTACTGTCGGCTAGAATATGAGGGTTCCAGTATGCTACATATTTGAAGTCATCTCGTAGGTTAGATAACGCTGTACTCTCTCCTCCATCACCTCCTTGGTTGGCACCTTTTTTCTCAAACTTCTGTCGACCTACTAAACGACTGATTAAACTAAAGTTGGTAACATCGAGTGTATCTAAGGCATTAAAACCGGCATAAGGGTCATAATAACGTCTTCCCATTTTATTTAGTGCCAATACAGAATCATCAATAACAACAACGGCAAGTTCGTAGGTGGCATTTGTATCTAAAGGTTTTTGATTTACATGTATTTTAATAGTGGCTTCATCTTGTGGTGCATAGACGCTCTTATCTGCTGTAACATCTAACTCTAAAACTTTATAGTCATCTTTTACCATGGTCTTAACATAACCCATTTTGTAGCTAGGTTTACCCAGATCAACAATGCCATTACCTAGAGGCTTAGCAACGCGAGGTGATATGACTGTAACACTTAAATAGTACCCTGGAAGATGTTTATGGGTAATGGGTAGTTCAATAATAGGTGTACTAGTCTCTAGTGTCTGCACCCAAGAATCCAATATTCCGTATCGCTCTACAGTAACGAGTGCTGTTGCTCCAGGGAAAGGGTTTTTAACAAGATATTTTGCAGTCTGACCTAGTGCATAATTACTACCTTGAGGAATAATCTTAAGTGTTGAATCATTTGTTGAGTTCCAAACAATAGACCCATAGCCGCTAACCCAAGAGTAGAGTGTTGATTTGTGTAGCTTCTCATTTCTGCCTTTAATGGTTGCAATAAATCTATAGCTTCCAACATGTTTTGGAGTAAACTGACATGCAACTAAGTCGTCTGTAGAAGTTAAAGAACAAGAGCTCTCTTTAATCCATTTGGATGAATTAACTGTTACGAATGCATTACCAGACCCCTTGACTCGAGATGCCTTTTCTTCAAGATATTCAACATCTACGGTAATATCAGTTCCTGCTGATGGAATCCCTTTTTCATCTACTACAATGACATCTACAATGGAAGCATCGTCTTTTTTATAGACCCACTGTCTCTCTTTAAGCCCTACAAATTTATTAAGCTTTAGATATGCTGCTTTAGTGTTTGATGAGACATATTTACCTCGCTCATCTTTGACAGAAGCCTCAACAAAAAGTTCTCCATAGTAGATATCTGTGTCGTTGAGAAGCAGCTCTTTTGTAACAGCTCCTTTAGCGTTTAGTTGCTCTTTAATATTTAATATCTCTAACTTTTTTTGAGTATCTGCAGAAAATGTGAACTCTTTAGCCAGAGGATGAGTGCTATGAAACTGTTTTTCAAAAAGATGTGCAGTTAGACGAACTTCGGCATTGTTGTAAGGTCCTCCTGAATGCATAGCAGCATCTGCTGTTATCTCTACAGAGTCATTCATTTTAAAGGTGTTGCCATTTAAATTGACATTGACAGCAAATGGAGGGGGTGTAAAATCACTTACTACAATGCTCATAGGCGACCATGAATAATTAAATGTCTTAGCATCAACTGTTTGGTTGTGTTCTAAAAAGAACTCATACTTACCTACAGCAGCTGTTTTTGGCAGGGTAAAAGAGCCACTGCTGCTTCCGTATTCATTGAGTTGAAAATTTCTGTTTTCATAGACAAGTTTACTAAGGGGGTCAAAGACATGCAATGAGAAGTGATGCTTGTTAGGATGAATTAGTGTTGTATTGTTCTGATCTCTAACGTAGATTTTATACTCTACTTTATCACCGACTTTATAGACACCTTGCGCTGTTGTTCCCCATGCTTTTGAATGTTGTCCATATTGCCGCATAGATGAATAAGTGCCATAACTTGAAATTTCAAAACTGTAGTCTAGAGGAAGTAGCGCAATATTGTCATTTTTTTCAACTTTTAGGAAAAATCGCTTATCTTTACGTGATAGCCATCCTAAATTATTTAATTTTTTATCAATCTCCTGTGTTCCTGCTAGTTTCACAAGACCATTAGAATCTGTTACTCCATGAAATGGAAGCTCTTTGAGCTCATCGATTTTGTCAAAATAGCCACTTAAGAGTCTTACTTTGGCATTGGCAACAGCATTGGCTTTTGCAAAGTCGGTGACCCATATTAGTGAGTTAAAGTGTCCTATCTTGGCATGTACTGCAAAAGGTGTAACTTGAGCAAAAAGGTATCGTTTGTAGTCTTTAAATATGCTTGATGTTGAAATATTGCCATACATAACACCAGAGCGGTTGTTTAGTAGCGCTCTAGTACCTATTTTTGTTTTATATGAGATATCTTCTAACTCTTTCACTGCAATGGCTGATGCTGATTTTTTGAAGGTTTTGTTTGCAAACAGTGCAGTATAGTTAATGGTAATATCATCAAGGTTAGTGGCATAAAGAGCAATGGCACTATCAACCTCTTTCTCTAAGACAACACGGCTATAAGGTATTGTCAGTCGTGGTGTTCTATGGTCTGTTACAATAGAGTCATTGACATCAGATTTAAGTCTTCTAGAAAATTCATCTTTAATATCAGCTGAATCGATTGCTACGGAGTACTCCGTAAAAGCTTGTAGCTGATTTGGAAGCCATACTGTATAGGTAGCATCTTTTCTATGTGACCATGACAGTTGGCTGTAGTCCTGTCTATTTGCCCATGGATCAAAATCTTTTAGACCATTATTAAGTTTTGGAGAGAGTTTTAAGGACTCCTGTAATGCTGAGACAAGAACAGGGGAGGAGAACTGTAAGCCAACTCTTCTTAAGGGGTCACACTTACCTGTGTTTCTATTAATATAACATTTTGTGCCTAAATATCGGAACTCTGGAAATGTATGTATCTCTTTTAGGAGTTCCGCTTTACCTTTAAGTGGTCCAAGTGGTGAAGAGAGCCCACTCTCCACAATTATTTTTGCTTTTTTATTTAACCCAATATTGCTTTGTGGGGCAATTATCCACTCTTTTTTTGCGTCATTGTAGGTGTTTTTATCTATTGTGTAGCTTGAGTAAGAGCTGTTTTGTCCTACATTCTGCTCTTCTTTAATGATTGAGATGGCAATAGGTGCTGCATCTTCTACAGAGAATTTAACACTTTTTTTAAGTGATGCTCTAGTAACTGGTGTGTTGCAGTAGAGTTTAATATATGGAATATCTGGCGCTGTCCATGTTACAAAATTACTGTGCTTTACTGTAGGTAGCTCTGTACTGAAATGATGCTCATATGGATGCTCAATATAAAAATTATCTACGTGAGAGACACTCTTGTTGACAACAACTCTATAGGCTGTAGCAGGTTTTAAATCTACCTTCTGTGGTAATTTACATGAGAGCGTAGATCTACTTATCCACCTCCAGTTACATGGTACAGAAGGTGTGATATTTATGGCGATATCTTTATGTTTTCGATCCATGCTACCTAAGGGTACTACATTATCTTGAAATTGAAATACAATATCGTTAGAGTGCACAGAAACGTCAATTCCACTTGGTGTAACGGCTCCAACAGATGTTTTAAGAGCTAAAGGTAGATTTTTTTTTGTCATCGTGGTGTCTGATGAGCATCCTAAAAATAGAAAAAAAATCACTATGAAAGAGTAGAGTTGAACCATTTGAGTACCTTTAAATTTTTTCATGTAATGTTTAGAGTTCCCACTGTAGTTTCTCTTTTGGGAGCAGTGCATTGGGGTCATCGCCCTCAACCGTCCATAGCGTTTTACATGTAATAGTGATGGCATTTAAAAAACTATCATCAATGAGTTTTAAAAACTCTAATGATGAAAAATGTTTGTGAAGTAGTGCTTTTTCAACTTGAAAACTCTCTTGAGCGTCCAACGCTACTGTATCGTTTGGGTCAAGTGCAAGAGCTTGAGATGACTGTAAATTTGCTAAAATCCACATGGCTAAAAAGTTTTCTGAGAATTTGTTAAGAACATGTCGTGAAAAATCTTCAAAAGAGTGATGACCACTCTTGTGGAAAATGGTAATGAGAAGGCTTAGAACTTCGTTTAGATTGATGAGCGGAACCATAGTAAAGAGTTGTCTTGCAACACAACCGCCGTCAGAATGTTCTGCACCAATAAAGACTCTTGCGCCACCTTCAGTGTCCCCAAAGCTATTGGTTTTTAGACCAATAAGTCCAATGTCGGTGTGCCTATGTCGTCCACATCCTTTGGCACATCCAGAAAAACCAACTTGAATGGCGTGCTTATGAATCTGAGATAGAGGTAGATAAGAGGTTTCATTTTTGATGTTCCAAAAAGAGTATGGACAGAGATTTCCTGCACAGGCAACGACAGTTGAACTCTCTTTAGGAGATGCAAATGGGGTCTTGTCATCATTGAGGCCGATGATGTAAATATTTTGATCAATTCCAAGACGAATTTCTGCATCATGTTCTGATGCGTATTGAGCAATTTTTTGCATCTCATCACTCTGAAGTTTTGCAAAGTCTGTCTGATAACAAAATGCATAGGTACCATCTTTTAGTACCTCATGTTCAGAAAACTCTTTAATCTCTAGCAGTAGTGTCGCTGCACTTTGAAATTCTTTGTCATACTCTTTTTGAATATGAGCCTTAACGCCATTCATTCCAATATCTTCAATAAGATAAAACAGACGGGTTTTGGCACGGGTAGAGCGTGAGCCGTGCAGGTAAAATGCTTCGACAAAGGCCTTAAAAAAGTCAACGACTTCATCTGGAAGTAAAAAAATGTCAGCATCTTGGGCTACTTCCGTATTTTTACCACCCATATAGACATTAAAGCCTAGCATACTATCTTTTTGTGCTAGTGCAAAATAGAGGTCATTGGCAAAAAATGATGTGACATTAGCACGATTTCCAGAGATACCGACAGAGACACGTCGTGGTAGCATTCCAACATATCGAGGGTTTTTTAAGATATGTTCTTGCATCTGGATAACGAGTGGATAGACTTCTACCTCACTATATTTTCCGACTCCATCATAGACATCACTGACAATATTTCTAATATTATCACCAAAACTCTGCCAGGTCGTTAGTCCAAGTTCATTAAAGTGCTTATAGATTTCAAAGACGTTGTCGTATTCAAGTTCATGAAGCTGGATGCCGCCTCTAGCTGTAAGAATCACTGTGAGGTTATACTGTTTTACAATCTTTGCAATATAGGAAAACTGTTCACTACTAAGTCTTCCTGCTGGAATACGAAGTCTCATGGTAAACTCATCTTCTAGAAAATCGGTGTTGAAAATACCAAAATCTTGAAGATAGAAGCGGTCTCCCTCTCCTAAATTTTCAAAGTCAAGTGTCTCAAACTCTTTAAAGTAGTCATATGGACGCAGACGAGCTTTGTATCGTTCACGTTTATTTAATTTAACCTCTTGTTTTTGCATAATCACTCCAGTTTTCTTAAGAGTTAGATTGTAGCAAAATTACGATTGTATCTTCATATTTAACAAACCCTTGTTATACTTTTGCTTTAAAAGGGTAAACAATGATAAATAAATTACATGTAATTGCAATCTGTACAGGTCTGTTAACAACAGCAGCAGTGGCACAGAGTGCTTTGAAGACACAAAAAGAAAAAGCAGGTTATATTATTGGAATTGAGATGGCAAAGCAGCTTATTGTCTCTAAAGATGATCTTGATTTAGATGCTATGAAGCTTGGGATGCAAGATGTTTTTAGTGGCGCTAAGCCAAAACTGAGTCCAGAAGAGATGCGTACTGCTATGCAGGCTTTTCAAGAGAGTAAGAAGAAAAATGAAGTGGTTATGATGAAACGTCTTATGGATGCTAATAAAAAAGAGGGTCGCGCATTTCTAGCAGCTAATAAGAAAAAAAAGGGTGTTACTACCTTGCCAAGTGGTTTACAGTACAAAGTTATTAAATCAGGCAGTGGAAAGTCTCCAAAATTGACCGATACAGTAGTGACTCATTATCATGGTACGTTAATTGACGGTACTGTTTTTGATAGCTCTTATGACAGAGGAGAGGCGGTAAGTTTTCCAATTAACGGTGTCATTAAAGGATGGACTGAAGCACTGCAAAAAATGAAAGTAGGGGACAAGTGGCAACTGGTGATTCCATCTGAACTTGCTTATGGCGACCGTGGGGCACCTCCAAGTATTGTTCCAGGTGCCACACTGCTTTTTGATGTGGAACTTTTAAAGATAAAAAGATAAAATTGTATCTTAAGAATGGATAGTATTATGATTGAAAAAATTAGAGCTTTTGTAGATAATGTTATTTTGCCATATGTCTTTCGTGTCTCAGAGGACCCGATACGTTTTGAAGAGTTGATGCAGGCAAATAAAGTACATATTGATGGCATGCCTGTTGATGCAAATCTTTTAGGTTATAGAATGAAATTAGGGCGAATGTATATTGTTTTTATAGCTTTTATGCACCTCTTTATTCTTCCGCTTACCGTCATTTTCCATTCCGTATTGATTCATATTGACTGCCATCTATTAATTATTGTAGCGGTACTTTTCACGGCACTGTTTTTTGCTTCTTTTACACTATTTAAAGAGTATTTGGTTGAATTAAAGACTATTAGACGTATTAAAGATGGCTGGAAATTACATTTTCCACACTTCTCTTATGCAAAACACTCTAGGGAAGTGGCTACGTTTTATAAGGAAGCTTTAGCAAAAGATATTCATCATCGTGATTTGAGTCGTTTTATTATTGACAAAATCGTAGGGGTAGAAGTCTAAGTCAAATATTAGAGGTGCCCATTACTTATTCGTATGATATGATTACGAAAAAATTATACGGATACGTGATGACTGATACTAAAATTACCTATTTAAAAGATTACATACCCTCTGCATTTGAAATTATTCAATGTGATTTAGAGTTTGATATTTATGACAAAAAAACTGTTGTAACTTCGATATTACATGTAAATTCCAAAGAAGTTCATACCCCCTCTTTAACACTTCTTGGTGAAAAACTTCAATTAGATAGCCTCTTTGTCAATGACATTGAGCTAAAACATAATGATTATGACGTTAATGATACGAAATTAACCCTTAAAAATCTAGAATTTCCATCAGTTATTAAGATAGTTACAACTATCTTGCCTCATGAAAATACAGAGCTAGAAGGTCTCTATCTTTCAGGTGGAATTTTTTGTACTCAAAATGAACCTGAAGGATTTCGTCGAATTACATACTTTTTAGATCGCCCTGATGTAATGACACGTTTTACAACCAAAGTCATTGCAGATAAAAAAGCATTTCCTGTGCTACTAAGTAATGGTAATCGTGGTGAAGCTGGGGAGCTTGAAGATAATCGCCATTTTGCTATTTGGGAAGATCCTTTTTTAAAGCCATCTTATCTTTTTGCTCTTGTAGCTGGAGATTTGGGTGTAGTTAATGACTCCTTTATAACATGCAGTTCTCGTAAAATAGAACTCAATATTTATTGTGATAAAGGAAATGAGAGTAAGTGTACTCATGCCATGCAGGCACTTAAAGACTCTATGAAATGGGATGAAGAGGTTTATGGTCGAGAGTATGATTTAGAAATTTATAACATTGTAGCAGTCGATAGTTTCAATATGGGAGCTATGGAGAATAAAGGTTTAAATGTTTTTAACTCCGTTTATGTCTTAGCCAATACAGATACTGCAACAGATCAAAATTTTCTAGGAATACAGAGTGTGATTGCTCATGAATATTTTCATAATTGGACAGGCAATAGAATTACATGTAGAGACTGGTTTCAGCTTACGCTTAAAGAGGGACTCACTGTTTTTCGTGATCAGAGTTTTAGTGCCGATATGAACTCTAAAGTGGTTCAGAGAATTGATGATGTTAAATCACTTCGTGAACGACAGTTTGTTGAAGATGCTGGTCCAACTGCCCATAGTATTAAACCTAATTCTTATATGGAGATTAATAATTTCTATACGGCTACTGTTTATGAAAAAGGTGCTGAGGTGATTCGTATGTTTCATACGCTTTTAGGTGAGAAGGCCTACCGAAGTGCAATGGACCTCTATTTTAAAACATTTGATGGACAAGCAGTTAGAACTGAAGATTTCTTCTGGGCTATGCAGGAGAATACTGTATTGGACTTAAAACAATTTAAACTATGGTACTCACAGATGCGTACTCCAGAATTACATGTAGATAAAATTTATGATGCACAGATGAAGCAGCTTAAAATTACATGTAAACAGATTATTCCTAATGATGTTGATGGAAATGCTCAAAAAGCCTATATGTACCCACTTCAAATAGCTCTTTTAAATAAAGATGGTGAAAAGATAGAGTTACATGTAGATAGTCAGTCATTAATTAAACGTAATATTTTACTCATTACTCAAGAAGAAGAGATATTTGTATTTAATAATGTAGAAAATGACTGTCATCTCTCTTTTAATCGTAACTACAGCGCCCCAATAAAATTACATGTAAATGGAGTTGATAACACTTTTTTAATGCAGTATGATGATGACGGTTTTATCCGTTATGAAGCAGCACAGGAAGAGGCAGTTAACACTATTTTTAAGATTATAAACAATAAAGAGATAGATAAAAAATTTATTGAAGCCTTTCGTTCTATTTTAAAAGATAGCAG
The DNA here is from genome assembly GCA_034661055.1 of Campylobacterota bacterium. GTDB lineage: Bacteria > Campylobacterota > Campylobacteria > Campylobacterales > Sulfurimonadaceae > QNZR01. The sequence goes on along the minus strand of JAYEKO010000012.1, from coordinate 12,507 downwards.
TATCGATTTACTTTTTAAAGCTCAGCTCTTGGAGATACCAACACTAAGTACCCTAATGCAAGAACAGTCTCCTATAGATGTACCAATACTGCAGAGTGCAAAAGAGAGCTTAATACTAACACTAGCATCTACATGTAAAATTCAGATGCTAGCGCTCTACAATGAACTACATGAGCCAAAAAATAGTAATTTAGATGCTACAAGTATGGGTAAGCGTGCTCTTAAAAATAGAGTTCTTAGTTATTTAATGCGGCTTGAAAATTCTGAAGTGATGACGCTTTGTCAAATGCAATACTATGACTCCGTGACAATGACTGATCGTTTTGTTGCTCTGGATCTCTTAGAAAATTTTGCACCGGAGCACTCCATCTTAGCGCTTGAAGATTTTTACACTAAGTATAAAAATGATACATTGACGATGAACAAATACTTTGCCATTCTCTCTTCATCTCAAAGAAATGGGACGCTTGATAGGGTTCTTGCATTACAAAATGATGCCTGCTTTGACATTAAAGTACCAAATTTGGTACGCTCTCTTTTTGGAGTTTTTGCACGAAACCATCTACATTTTCATGCAAAAGATGGTCATGGATATGAGCTTATAGCCGATAAAATCATTGAACTTGATAGCATTAACCCAGCTATTGCCTCAGGACTTTCTGGTGCATTTAAATCTTACAAAAAAATGAACAGTTCAAATCAAAAATTGATGAAGCAGTCACTAGAGAAAATCATTGCAGTGCCTTCGCTTTCTAAAAATGTTTATGAAATAGTTGAAAAAATATTAAAGCAGTAGGTTATAACAATAATAACCCTAAGTTTTATTACAAATTGTAATTTACCCATAATCACTTTTTTATTAAACAAAATGAAAACTATTCTATAGTTTTAAATTTAATTTTATAAATTTTTACTATACTAGGCCACTTTGATGATATAAGCAATAGTTATAACGTCAACTTATAAATTATATTAAGGGGAGCATATGGCAAGATTAGTAATTCTTGGTGCAGGTGTTGCAGGGCATACTGCAGCATCATTTGCTACAAAGTGGCTTGGGTCTGAGCATGAAGTAGTAGTAGTAACTCCAAACGCAAAATGGAACTGGATTCCATCGAACATTTGGGTAGGTGTTGGTGCGATGAGTAAGGAAGAGGTCACTTTTGACCTTGCTCCAGTTTATGATAAAGCAAAAGCAGATTATAGACAAGCAAAAGCAGTTTCAATCAATCCTGAAGGTAGCGATTCAATCAATGGTCCATTTGTAACCATTGAGTACACTGGTCAAGAAAAAGAGGGTGAAACAGAAGAGTTAGAGTTTGACTATTTAATTAATGCAACGGGTCCAAAACTAAACTTTGATGCGACTCCAGGTTTGGGTAATGGAAGTGGTCAGTTGGGTGAACATACGGTATCTGTATGTACAGCAGATCATGCAGTGCATGCAGCTGATGAGCTTCAGGTATGTATTGAAAAAATGCGTGCTGGTGAGAGACAGACATTTTTAATTGGTACAGGGCATGGTATGTGTACCTGCCAAGGTGCTGCATTTGAGTACATCTTTAATATTGAGCATAAACTTCAAGAAGAGGGTGTTAGAGATATGGCAGATATGATCTGGATCTCTAATGAGTCATTCTTGGGTGACTTTGGTATGGGTGGACTTCACTTTAGTATGGGAGGATTTGTAACTTCATCTAAAGTCTTTGCTGAGTCACTTTATGCAGAGCGTGGTATGGACTGGATTATTGGTGCACACGTTAATAAAGTTGAAGAGGGTAAAGTGACGTATGAGTCACTAGATGGAACGATGGATGAGCAAGAGTTTGATTTTGCGATGTTGATTCCACCATTTGCCGGTGCTGGTATGAAAGCGTACAATAAAGCAGGAGAAGATATTACTGATGTTGTATTTGCTCCAAATGCATTTATGAAAGTTGATGCTGATTATACACCAAAACCTTATGAAGAGTGGTTGCCATCAGATTGGCCACGTACACTCCAAAACCCAACATACAAAAATATGTTTGCAGCAGGTATTGCATTTGCACCACCGCACCCTATTTCTAAGCCAATGAAGTCACCAAATGGTACACCAATTGTTCCAACACCTCCACGAACCGGTATGCCTTCAGCTATGATGGGTAAAGCAGTTACTGCCAGTATTTGTGATATGATGAAAGGTAAATCAGACGAGCCGACGCATACCTCAAGTATGGCAGAGATGGGAGCGGCATGTGTCGCTTCAGCTGGTAAAGGACTCTTCTCTGGAACAGCAGCGGCTATGACCGTCTTTCCAATTATTCCTGACTTTAAAAAATATCCTGGAACAGGACGTGATATTAACGGTACAACTGGCGAAATTGGTCTTGCAGCGCACTGGGTAAAACACCTACTGCACCATGCATTTATATGGAAAGCACAGCTTAAACCAGGCTGGGCATTAATCCCTGAATAGAAAATAGGAGAAAAATATGAGTAATAAAACAGAAGAAGATGCGTGTAAACATAGTTCTCATGTGCAGCATATTGAGCCATACAGCCCTCAATACTCTACGATGGTACCGCTAGGTACACAAAAGTTCCTTAGAACATGTGTTCTCTGGCAAGCTGTGAGATTTATTGCTATTAATATTAAGATGACTATTTTAATCTTAAAAAGCCACCACTAATATATAAAACACAGTAAATCTTTGCTGTGTTTTCTCATACTATAATGACTGAAACTTTTCCATTGAAATCTAAAATTTTAAAATAACTCACTTCTTTTAGCACATTTTTAACCATCCCAAGGCATAATCGCGTATTAACTTTATTATTGATAGGTCTCATAATGCTTGATTTTGCAAAATTTACAAAATATTCCAAACCCGGTCCACGTTATACTAGTTATCCAACAGCTCTAGAATTTAGCAATGCTTACGGGTATGATGAGTACATATCAAAAATAGAAAATCAAGATAAGAAACGACCACTCTCTCTCTATTTTCACCTACCATTTTGTCGTAATGCCTGTTATTTTTGTGGTTGTAATGTAGTCTTTACTTCTAAAGAGGAGAAGATGTTACGTTATATTGACTACCTTAAGCAGGAGATGGAGATTTTAAGTAAACATCTTGACATGTCACGCGAAGTTATTCAACTTCATTTTGGTGGAGGAACTCCAACATTTTTTACTGCAGATCAGCTAGCAGAAGTTATTAAGATGATTCGTTCGTACTTTAAAAAGTTTAGAAAAGATGCTGAGATAAGTTGCGAGATAGACCCTCGCCATATTAATGAAGCGCAGATGAAAGTGTTGAGTGAGGGCGGGTTTAATCGTGTTAGTTACGGTATTCAAGATTTTGATGAGAAAGTTCAAGTGGCAGTTCACCGTGTGCAGTCATATGAGATTTCAAAAGATGCCATGGAGCTAGCTCGTAAGTATAAGATGAAAAGTGTTAATATTGATCTTATTTACGGTCTTCCTTATCAGTCACTAGAGACGTTCAAAAAGACACTTGAGTTAGCAATAACTTTAAACCCTGACCGTTTTGCTGTCTTTAATTATGCGCATGTTCCATGGATGAAAAAAACAATGCGCAAGATTGATGAGACAACACTGCCACTTCCAGATGAGAAGCTCCAGATTATGCAGCATACTATCGACTTCTTAAATTCTAACGGTTACAAGATGATTGGAATGGATCACTTTGCAAAGCCTAAAGACGAACTATTTTTAGCCATTAAAAAAGGTGAGCTGCACCGAAACTTTCAAGGTTACACAACCAAAGGTGGTGCAGATTTAATTGGAATTGGTCTGACCTCCATTGGTGAAGGTAGAGACTATTATGCACAGAACTTTAAAGATATGAAAGCATATGAAGCTGCTATTGAAACAGGAAAATTACCATTTGAACGTGGAGTGGTTTTAAATGATGATGATCAGATTCGTCAATTTGTAATTATGGAACTCATGAGTAATTTCAAGCTTGATATTAAACGCTTTGAGAAAAAGTTTAACATAGATTTCAAAGAGTATTTTGCTGATGCTATTGACGCTCTACAGCCTTTAGTAGATGAAGAGCTTGTAAGTATCACTGATGATAAAATAGAGTGTTCTGAAACAGGAACGCTTTTAATTAGAAATATCTCAATGCCATTTGATGCTTACATGGGTAAACATGCTGCATCAAAGAAAACTTTTTCAAAGACGGTGTAGATGTCAAAAACACCAGAAGAAATTTTTAACTTTACTGAGACTTCAGATCAGTGCATAAAGTGTGGTAAATGTATTCCTGTCTGTACTATTCATAATGTTAATGCCGATGAGGTAACTAGCCCCCGTGGATTTATTGACCTTTTGGGTGCTTATGAAAAAGGTCATTTGGAGCTAGACAAAACAGCTAAAGATATTTTTGAGAGCTGTTTTTTATGTACAAACTGTGTAGATGTCTGCCCTAAATCACTGCCAACAGATATGTTGATTGAACAGGTGCGTTCTGATCTTGCAGAGAAATATGACTTGGCTTTTTTTAAAAAGGCATTTTTCTACCTGTTGCGTCATCGTAGAACCATGGATATTCTCTTTAAGCTTGGATATCTCTTTCAGACCTGCGGATTTAAGATTAAAAAAGAGCTTGACTCTATGCAGCCACGCTTCTCACTGCCACTTATTAAAAGTGACCGCTTACTTCCATCAATGAGTAAAACCTCTTTTTTAAATGCTAATCCTGAAAATATTGCAAATGGCGGCAAACGTAAAGTTGCTATTTTTATTGGCTGTTTGGGTAATTATAACTACACTGAGATTGGTTCTGGACTCTTAGCTATTCTAAAATATTTAGAGATCGATGCATTTATTCCTAAAGATCAGCTATGTTGTGGAGCTCCTGCATATTTTACAGGCGATTTTGCTACGGTTGATCATAATGCAAAAAAGAATATTGCGTATTTTGAGACTTTTATTGATGATGTTGAAGCCATTATTGTTCCTGAGGCTACCTGTAGTGCCATGCTAAGTGTAGATTATGAACACTATTTTCATGACCAGCCTGAGTGGCTAGAGCGCGCTGTAAAATTAAAAAGTAGAATCTTTATGGCAACAGAGTGGCTAGATAAACATACTAATTTAAATGATATATTAGCTTCAAAAAATAGAAGTGATCTTAAAGTGACATATCATGATCCATGTCATGCTAAAAAGATGCAGGGGATTCATGAAGAACCTAGAAATCTAATTAGTAAAAATCATGAAATTATTGAGATGAGTGATTCAGATGCATGTTGTGGTTTTGGTGGAGTAACGATGCAGACAGAGAAGTTTCATTTTGCACAAGCAGCCGGAGTACCAAAGGCAGCAATGATTGAAAATACGGGGGCAGATGTTGTAGCAGCAGAGTGTAGTGCCTGTCGTATGCAGATTAATAACTCAATGCATCAAGCTGAAGTATCTACTGTGTTTAAAAACCCTATTGAACTTATTGCGGAAGTTTTAAACTCTTAAATGAGAGTTTTAGCTATTTTTTTATCGATGCTGTTGTCATCTTTTTTTTTACAGTGTCAAGCTGATAGTAACAGACTCATAACCGAAGCATCAGGACTACTAAGCTCAAAAAAGTATCCCAATGTTTTTTGGACTCATAATGACTCTGGTGATAAACCTTATCTGTACGCAATAGATGCTGAGACCTTAGAATTTATTTCAAAAATACATGTAAACGATGCCAAGCACAAGGATTGGGAAGATATTGCTTACTTTGATGGGCATATTGTCATTGGTGATATTGGCAATAATAAGAGAAAGCGCAAGAGTTTAAAACTCTATTTTATTAATGAACCAAACCCTTACAAAGATAAAAAAGTAACATCGCAAAAGCGTATTAAGTTTACCTACGCTAATAGCAAGGGGAAGAAAATTAAAAACTATAACTCTGAAGCTCTTTTTAGTTTTAGAGATGCTCTGTTTGTACTTACAAAACATAAAAAAGGCAAAAAAACAGTACTCTATAAGATAGAAAAAAATAGTGCTAAAAAAGTTGCTGTCTATAACATTAAAGGTAAAGTAACTGCTGCAGATAGTCGTGGTGATTATGTAGCTATTTTAACGTATGATACGCTCTATCTGTTGGAGCCGAGTCAACAGAGTGATAATATTTTTGATGGTAAAATCCATAAAAAAAGCATTCGAGTAAATAAAGCTGAAGGTGTCGCATTTCATAAAGAGAATTTACATGTAATTCATGAAAACTCCGATATCTTTACTTATAAAATTAGTGATATTATAAAGGATTAGCCCACAATGGAATCTTGGAACCATATTTATGAACATTTTAATCCTATAGCATTTCATCTCTTTTCTATTCCCGTACATTGGTATGGAATGATGTATGTATTGGCTCTTCTTACTGCACTATATGTTGCTAAAGTTATGGTTAAAAAAGATGGCATTAACATCTCTAAAGATCAATTAGATGACTATTTTATATGGGTTGAAGTAGGGGTAATTCTAGGGGCACGTTTAGGATATATTCTCTTTTATGACACACACACCATGTACTATTTAACACATCCTTGGCAGATATTTAACCCTTTTATAGATGGTCAATTTGTAGGAATACGGGGCATGAGCTTTCACGGTGCGGTTCTTGGTCTTTTGATTGCTTCGTACCTCTTTAACAGACGACATAAGCTCTCATTTGGAACATTTATGGATTTAGTAGCCATCTCAGTTCCGCTTGGGTATGTTTTTGGACGTATTGGTAATTTTTTAAATCAAGAACTAATTGGTAAAGTAACCGAAGTTCCATGGGGAATCTATGTGCATAATACCTTGCGTCATCCATCACAGCTGTATGAAGCATTTTTAGAGGGAATTATTGTTTTTGCAATTATTTACATGTATCGTAACCATAAAAAGTTTGAAGGTGAGTTAATACTGCTCTATGGGATACTTTATGGTTTGGCTCGGTTTGTGGCGGAGTTTTGGCGAGAACCAGACTTTCAGATTGGCTATCTCTGCTGTGGCTGGTTCACGCAAGGGCAGCTTTTGAGTCTGTTAATGGTTCTAGCTGCCATGATTGCATGGCCTATTGTAAGAAAGTACGCAGACAAAAAGAGTTAATCTAACTCTTTTTTACGCTGATGCAGCTCTACTATTTTCAGTAAAGATAAGAAAAAGGCTGTAATAGCAGGTCCAATAATCATTCCCCAAAAACCAAATGTAGTCAGTCCTGCAATGATGGCAAAGAAAATAATCATCTCATTGAGCTTGGCATCAATGCTAGCCATCTTGGTATTAATGTACTTAATAATCATCGGTTTAACAAAAGTGTCTGCAATAATAGAGATGACAACAATAGAATAGAGTGCAATGAATATGGCAGACTCTATATTGCCTTGAGTAAATTCATAAAGAACAAATGGAATCCACATAAGTGCTCCACCAATAACAGGAATTAGTGAGGCAAAACCATAGATGATTCCATAAAGAAGTCCATCATAACCCATAAAAGAGATGGCAATTCCAAACAGGGCTCCTTCAAAAATTGCTGTAACAATAATAGAGTAAAAGACAACACTCATAACAGAAGTTATCTCAAAGCCAAGTAGTGTTGCGTCTTGCTTTTGAAGTTGTATAACACGTTTTAAAAATCCTGAAATAGCACGTCCATAATATTGAGCAAAAAAGTAGAATATAATAATTAAAAAAGAGCTTTTAACAAAAGAAGCACTGTAGATTCCAACTTTACCAGCAATTGTTAAGGCGTTAGAAGCCATGTTACTAACACTAAGTTCATCAAGGTAGCTATGTGCATACTGTTTTACAGGCTCAAGAATGGGTGGTGTGTTATCAATAAATAGAATCAATTTTTGAAACATTGTATCAATGGCTTGAGGATCAAGATTGTTAACATTGGCGGTAAGCATGGTTAATGTATAGCTAAGTGGTGCAAACAGCATGAGAAGAAGCAGAATGGTTGATAAGGTTGCTGCCAAAAACTTTGAACGAAAAAGTGCCTCAAAACGGCTTTGAATATTTGATGTTGAAATAGCTAAAAGTGATGCAACTATAATACTCATTAAAAAAGGTTTGTAGAGAATATATAAAAAGTATAGTGCTAAAGCAAATAGTGCCATCAAAAAGTATTTTGGTTTCATTAAAAGAGTCCTTCTTGTTTTGCTGGATAGGTAAACTTTAGTAATTCATAAGCTTTTGGTGAAGCGATGCGACCTTTTGCAGTCCGTTCAATAAATCCGTTAGCAAGAAGATAAGGCTCAACAACATCCTCAATGGTACCTTCGTCTTCACTAAGTGCTGCGGCAATGGTACTTAGTCCCATAGCCCTGCCTTTGGCGTGAACGAGAAGTTCTAGTAGTCTAATATCCATCTCGTCAAACCCGTTATCATTGATTCCAAGTTCATTAAGTGCATACTGTGTTCGATTGATGTCAATGAGATCTTCATTGCTAACATCAGCAAAATCACGAACACGTTTTAAGAGCCGTAGCGCAATCCTAGGTGTTCCACGACTGCGTTTAGCAACTTCATGTGCGGCATTATCGTGAATAGGTTTTTCCAGTTTCTGTGATGCCTGAGTTACAATCTTGGAGAGTTCATCACTATTGTAAAATTTCATTCTAAAGTTCATTCCAAAACGATCCCTTAGTGGATTAGAGAGCATGCCTGCACGTGTGGTAGCACCAATAAGGGTAAATTTCGGAAGATCAATCTTAACACTTTGTGCAGCAGGTCCACTTCCAATAATAATGTCTAAACGAAAATCTTCCATTGATGGGTATAGAATCTCTTCTACTGCAGGAGAGAGTCTATGAATCTCATCTATAAAGAGAATATCACCTTCATCTAGGTTGGTTAAAATGGCAGCAAGATCACCACTTTTTTCAATCATAGGTGCCGCAGTGACTTTAATGTTAGTATTCATCTCATTAGCAATAATAAGTGCTAATGTTGTCTTTCCAAGACCAGGAGGCCCATAGAAAAGAACATGGTCAAGTTGTTCTCCACGTTTCTTGCTTGCTTCAATAAAGACACCAAGGTTCTTTTTAATCTGCTCTTGACCAATATAATCACTCCAGCCATCAGGTCGAAGTGAAATCTCTATGCTCTCATCGGTGGTAAATTTTTCAATCTCTACAATACGTTCCATTTTAAGACCTAATAGGTGTGAATGTCATCAGGAAATTCTCGGGAGATAATCTCCTTTTTATATTGTAAGACAGCATCACGTACCAGTTCACCACCGTTAAGATATTTCTTAACAAACTTTGGAGTAAAGGCTTCAAAAAACCCTAACATATCTGAAAAAACGAGCACTTGACCATCTACGCCATTACCTGCACCAATACCAACAACTGGAATAGTAACACTTTTTGCAATATGGGTGGCCACCTCTGCCTTGACACCCTCGATGACCAGACAAAAAGCTCCCGCTTCTTCAATGGCTTTTGCATCTTGTAACAGTCTCTTGGCATCAGCGTCATCTCTACCTTTTACAAGATACCCACCTTCACTACGAACAGATTGAGGTAGAAGACCTATGTGTCCACACACCGCAATGCCATTATCTGTCAGATATTCAATAATTTCTGCTTTGTCGCTTCCGCCCTCAATTTTAATAGAGTCAGCAGGAGTCTTTTGAAATACCTCAATAGCATTGTTGAGTGCGGTAGATTTACATGTATATGTTCCAAAAGGCATATCACATATTGTAAATGTGTTGGGCGCACCCTTACAGACCGCATTAGTATGGTAAATCATCTGCTCTAATGTTGCACTAAGAGTGTCATTTTTTCCTGCAAAATTCATGTTAAGACTGTCTCCAATAAGAATAATATCAGCCTCATTATCAAAAAGATTTGCAAAAAGTGCATCATAAGCAGTTATCATCATTAAAGGAGTTCTGTTTTTTGATTGTTTAATAGTATTAATAGTCATTTTTTTACTCATTAGCTTGCCTTTGTAGTAATAAGGGTATCTCTAAAAACCATAGCATCCTACCTTTGAGTGATATTATAGTTTTTAGGGGTGTCTATAAAGTGGATTTTAACAAAACTTTATACAAATTCCGTAACAAGATGTCAAGTGTTTTTAGAAAGAATTTTGAAATTTGTAAGAAAGAGTGCCGTATATGACACTCTTGTGACTCTTTTCATGTAAGTTTTTGTTTTAATCTTCTTTTTTGAGAGAGAGTAAAACAGTATTTTGAGCTTTTATCTCATGTATCAAATCTTTTAAGTTTCTTAACTCTTCAAGATCTTCTCTTATGTGTCGAAGTTCTGAATCAAGAACACGCTCTAAGTGAAGTACGTCAGATTCTACTCGAGCAAATTTTACAATTATAAATCCAACAGCACCAACAAAAGAAAGCAGCAATGTTAAAACTGCTACAATCTCAGTTATTTGCATTATGCGTATAGTACTTCTGTCATTGACATAATGTAAGCTTCATCAACTAAAACCCCATTAATTGTAAGACCAATAACAACAGCGAAAATTTCTTCTTCTGATTTACTTGAATCAACTAGCATATTGAAGTAAGCTTTTTCACCAGATGTAGTGTTTTTTACCATAATATTTACTTTATTTGCAACAGTTTCAGCTTCTGTTCCACTAACAGCACCCATTTTTAATACTTGATATTCTCCGTCTAGCATTGCACCAGCAAATGTAGCAGCTTGAATTTCATCACATGGTAAATATACAGTGTGATTTTTCCCGTTAAAACGGTTTATTAACATAGATTTCATTATTAAGCTCCCTTGCTTGATGCACCGAATAGGTTACAGTATTCACATTTCACAGCAGTAGCGAAATCTTGATCAAAAGCACCAACTACAGCGGTTTTTACATCCGACCAAGTTTTAGTTATTTTGATATGTGGCAAGCGTACACTTGCAGAGTTAGATTTTCCAATCCCTTTTTTACCAACACTAAAGGCGAGGTAGTTAGGAGTAACAGCGTTTGCAGTGGTACCGCCTTCAGCAGTTACTTCCCATTCTGTTGATTCTCCTGCAAGAATAGCCGACAAAGTTGCGGCATCAGCAGTAGAACAAACGATAGAAACAGTATTTACCGAGCGACCATTAATTTTTTGCTTAATCATATTTTTAAGCCTTTCTTATATTTGATTTTCATGAAGAGAGAGGAAAAAAGACCAACGCCCTTTAACACACGCTTTTCAGATAAAGTAATATGACAAAAGTTGATAAATTTTACAGGGTGTGAAGAGATGCAAATTTAATGCCCTTGCGTAGGAAGTTTCAAGAGATGCTCTTTACGTTTTTCCAAAATGTGTGAAATAAGAATTATTTGTTTTTTAAACTTTTTAGATTTTTTGAACTTTTTTAGATGTATCTCCTCTTAGATTTTCGTCATGCCTCTATGATTCTTTTGAATTTGGGGAATTTGCTACGCAATCGGGGATCCGCTTCATATCTCTTTATGGGGCAAAGCCCCAGTCGAGGATATTCTCGCTAAACCCCTATTCTACGCTTACGCTTTAAGATAAAGAGGTAGGAGGCTCCGCCTCTTTTATCTAAGTGGAATGCAAAAAAACGGAGTTTTTTGCTTTTATTAATCATTTTTCCACCTCGAAGTGGTTGAAAATCTTCCCACCGTAGAATAAAGAAAGCAGTGAAGAAAAATAAAAAGTGTTTTATTTTTTTCAAAGCTTTTTCATTCTCGCACCAAGATGTTCAACCCCTTTGAGGGGAAAAAATGGTCAGAAGAGCAAGAGCGAAGAGCTTTCACCCTATGGGCGATCTAGTTTTAAAACTAGAAGAAACCTGTCATTAACAAAGGTAGATTTTATGGAACGTTTAGAATTAATTGATCAATACGGAGAAGACACTGTAATAAGTGCGGAAGCTTTAGAATATGGGAACTTAGAAAACAATGTTATCTTAATTGACATCATAGACAGTGCTTACAATGGTAATTGGTCTGTAGCCACAAAAGACTATAGAGAACTAAACTTATGGGGTAGAGAGTTTCAAGATTTTATCGAGGCACTAGAAGAAAACGGGGACAGTCAAGCAATTAAAACACTAGCAGAGATTGGATTTTATTCAAGGGAGGGGAAATAATGAAAAAGATCAGTGAAAGAAGTATAAATGCACTATATAAAGGGCTCGAAACCCTTGAAAATGCAATAACTGTTATTTCTGAAGATATAGAAAAAGGTGAAAATTATTTAGGAGACAAACCAGACAAGTGGAGAGATTCAGAAATAGGAGAAAGATATGAAGAGTGGATCGAAAATATAGACTATCAAAAAGACGAACTAGAAAACATAAAGCATGACCTTGAAATGTTATTAAATGAATTTGATTCATTACAACATTTTGAATAAGAAATAAAAGGGAGGGGAAATAATGCAAGATTATAAAAAATTAGCTCTTGAAATTATAGAGCTAAATAAAAAAAGAGAAATAGCAATTGAAAAAGAAGATTACAAAAGTAGTTTTGAAATAGAGAACATAATTAGAGAGATTGCTTTAGATGTT
>JAYEKO010000011.1:0-5950 GCA_034661055.1 Campylobacterota bacterium | reverse complement strand
TATAATGTCCCCAGAAAAACAAACCACTTAATACAACATTCTTATTTCAAATACGATAAAATAAGAACAATAAAAATAGAGGGCAGTATATATTAATGAAAATAGATGGTCGTTTCTGGCTTACAAAAAATGAACAGAGCTTTTTAGGTAGTGGACGTATTGAACTGTTAGAGCAGATTGATAAGACTGGTTCTATGAATGCTGCGGCAAAAGCTATGAAAATGAGTTATAAAGCAGCGTGGGAGCGGGTCAGAGAGATGAATAATCTAGCAAATGCTCCTATTATTGAGAAAGTTACAGGGGGAAGAGGCGGTGGTGGTACGGTTCTTACTAAGCATGCTTATGAACTTATTAAAACATTCAAACGTTTTGAAAAACTACATAGAGAGTTTATAGACCGTTTTGCTGAAGCTGGTGATGACCCTGAACATTTAGCACGAATTCTTAGTCGTATGTTTTTGACTACTAGTGCACGTAATCAAATATGCTGCAAGGTTATCTCAATAAAAGAGCATGGTGTTAATGGTTTGATGACGTTGAAACTTTCAGCAGGAGAGAAACTTTTAGCTGACATTACACTCAAGTCAATTGAGAGTATGGGCCTTGCTGTTGGATGCGATGCCTATGCTATTATTAAATCTAGTGATGTAAAAGTTGTAAATAAAGCTCCAAGTGGTAGTAACCGACTCAATATTCTTGAAGGAGCAATAAAAAAGATTGAGTCATCTGATGATAATGCCGAGGTGACCTTCTCTTTAAAAGGCGGAGAGGAGCTTATTGGTGTAATTACTCTTAAAGAGAGTAAAGGATTAAAAGAAAATGAACGTGCCTATGCTTATGTTGAACCGTGTCATATTATTTTAGGTGCATAGCACTCTTCTAAGTGATATTTTAGCCAATACGCTATATCATACAAAACATAACGACTAATTTAGGATTCATATGATTAAAAAAATACTATTTATAAACCTACTTTTTGGAGTCTATCTCTGCGCAGGGACTATTAATATAGCTGTTGCTGCTAATGTAAGTTATGCAATGCAGAGTTTAAAAGATGAGTTTAATAGACTTTATCCTAATGTGAATGTCAGAGTGACTTTAGGTAGCAGTGGAAAATTAACAGCTCAAATTAAAAATGGAGCTCCATATTCACTTTTTATGTCTGCAAACATGAAGTACCCAGAAGCCCTTTACCAAGATGGGGTTACTCTTTCAAAACCACGTGTGTATGCCCAAGGTGCTCTGGCTTATTTAAGTGTTAAAGAAGAGGATTTTTCACAGGGGATTGCCCTTGTGAAAAATAGAAATATCTCTAAAATAGCTATAGCAAATCCTAAAACAGCACCGTATGGACATGCGGCAGTGGAGGCGATGAGAAATGGTGGTGTGTTTGATGATGTAAAAAAGAAGTTTGTTTATGCTGAGTCTGCGTCACAGACAGTATCTTATGCTGTGACTGCTGCCGATTTAGGTTTTATTGCAAAATCTTCACTCTATAGTCCAAAGATGTCACAGTTTAAAAGAGGGCACAACTGGGCAGAAGTAGATGCTCGGTTATATACGCCAATAAATCAGGGAGTCGTGCTTCTTAAAAAAGGTGAAGATGACAGTGATGCTCAAGCGTTTTACGATTTTATCTTGAGTGACACTGCGGCAAAAATATTTATCGATTTTGGGTACACGATTAGATGAGTACATTAATAGCACGAATTAAACAGATTGAGACGGTAGATCATCTTAATATTGTCACGTTTGATTTTAACGCAGATGAGTTAAAAATGATGAGTCTTGAGTTGAGTCAGCAGATGCAAGTGGGCAATAAGGTTGCGTTGGGCGTGAAGCCGACCTCAGTAGCAGTTGCAAAGAGTATCAATGGTGTATTAAGTTACTCCAACAGGCTTTGTGCTACCGTAGCGTCAATAAACAGTGGCAAGTTGCTTAGTAGTGTTAGACTCTCTGTTCATGGAGCTATTATAGAGTCTATTATTACTAGAGCATCAGCAGATATCATGAATTTACATGTAAATGATGAGGTAGCTGTTTTGATTAATGAGAGTGATATTTTTGTATTGGAAGTCTTAGAGTAATGGAACTATTTGAGACCATAGAGTTTGCTCCTTTTTTACTCTCTTTTAAGCTTGCTACTATTACAACAATCATCTTGTTTGTTATTAGTCTGCCGCTTGCGTGGTACCTCTCTCAAAGTAAATCAAAAGCTAAGCCCTTTATTGAAGCAGTTACAGCACTTCCTATTGTTCTGCCACCATCAGTTTTAGGGTTTTACATCTTAATTGCCCTCTCACATAATTCTCCTATTGGTAGTTTTTTTGATGAATATTTTGGAATAAAGTTGGTGTTTAACTTTACAGGTCTTGTCGTAGCAAGCTGCTTTTATTCACTGCCGTTTATGGTACAACCCCTTCAAAGTGGTTTTGAAAGCCTAAATAAAAATATGCTAGAAGCAAGCTACATTAGTGGAAAGAGTAGAGTAGAAACGATGTTGCGAGTAGCACTGCCAAATATTAAACCAGCTCTCTTAACTGCAATTATTGTCACTTTTGCTCATACTGTTGGAGAGTTTGGAGTGGTTTTAATGGTGGGTGGAAGCATACCTGATGAGACAAAGGTTGCTTCGGTAGCTATTTATGAATTTGTGGAGATAATGGACTATGAATCGGCACATATCTATAGTGCCATAATGGTAGTTATTAGCTTTTTAGTTCTACTGAGTGTATATATTTTTAACCATAAACACAATATGAAGTTTGGCGGCATTAAATGATTACAATAGATATTAGAAAAAATCTTTATGGCAGTGATGGCGTTATGGATTTACATGTAAATTTAGAAATTAAAGAGCGTAGTTTTGTTGCGCTATCAGGTCAGAGTGGTAGTGGAAAGACGACACTACTTAGAGTACTTGCTGGTCTTGAAGATGCTAGTGGAGTAGTAAAGATTGGAGATGAGATATGGCAAGACTCTTCACGTACCGTTCCATCACAAAGCAGAGGCATAGGTTTTGTTTTTCAAGATTATGCACTTTTCCCCAATATGACCGTACAAGAGAATCTATTTTTTGTAAATAGAGATGTGGCACTAGCTCAGCATCTATTGGATGTCACAGAGCTAAGTTCTTTAAAAAGTAGATATCCAGCTACTTTAAGTGGTGGACAACAGCAACGTGTTGCACTCTGCCGCGCCTTGATGAACCGACCAAAACTACTTCTAATGGATGAGCCACTTTCAGCACTTGACCCAGCAATGAGAGCAAAACTCCAAAATGAAATTTTGATACTGCATAAAGAGTTTAAAACAACAACCATTATGGTCAGTCATGATCCTAGTGAAACATATCGTCTTGCTGATCGTGTTGTTGTTTTAGATCATGGTCAAATTATTAATGATGGCACACCTAAAGAGGTACTACTTAAAACCAGTGGCTCACAAAAGTTCTCTTTCGAGGGAGAGTTGTTAGAAGTGGTGCAAGTTGATGTTATTTATATTGCTATTATATCGATAGGACAGCAGTTGGTTGAGGTCGTTGTAAGTAGTGAAGAGGCCAAAGGTTTAGAAATAGGATCATCTGTTAGCGTCAGTACAAAAGCTTTTGCACCTGTGCTGCATTAAGTGATATCTCAAAACGGAACAGTTGTGTCAAAATATTTACGATATTGAAAAAAATTGGCATCATAGACTTTACAATGATGTATAATGTGCTACTTATTATAAAAGGAGAGATAATGGATACAACAAAGTTTAAAGGTAGTGTCGTAAATTTAGTAGATGAGAGTGTTAATATTGGCGATAAAGCTCCGGTTGCAACAGCAATTGGAACAGACCTAAGTGATGTAGAAGTGGGTGGTGCCAAAGATCAGGTACAACTTATTGTTACCGTACCATCGTTAGATACAGGAACATGTGCCGCAGAGACTCGTCGTTTTAACAGTGATGTTAATGACCTAGATATCTGTACAACAACTGTTATCTCTATGGATTTGCCATTTGCATCAGATCGTTTTTGTACCACTGAAGGAATTGAAAACTTAAGTGTTGTATCGGATTATCTAGATAAAGAGGTAAGCCGATCTTATGGTGTACTTATGAAAGATGGAGTCCTTAAAGGTCTTAGTGCTCGAACAGTGTTTGTAGTTGATAGAAGTGGAACTGTAGTTTACAAAGAGATTGTTCCTGAAGTAACAGATGAGCCTAATTATGAAGCAGCATTAGAAGCAATTAAAGAGGCCCGCTAGTTTTTTACAGAGCGATTAGATTCATACTCATGCCAATGGCTGTAGAGCCATGGCATAAGTTCCTGCAAAAATTATTCAAAACTAATCAGTTTACCGTTTGGAAGCAGTGACGCACGAGACGGAATCCATCGGTTAAAAACTCTGCTAAATGTACCATCTGCTTGCCATTTCAAAATAATAGCATCAACACGCTTTTTCAGTGCATAGTCATTACTATTAAGTGCCCAGGCAATGTGTTCATCTGTGTATGGAACATACCAACCCATAAGGTTTTCAATACTGTTTTGTGTGCTGTAGTGCCAGATGGCAGGTGAGTCATGGAAGAAGTAATCAATTTCCTCATTAAGCAGCGCAGCAATACCAAAACGTAGATTTTTGTAAGCTTTGTGTTTAGCTAACGAGAAGGCCTTTTTTACAAAAAGTTCTCCTGTGGTGCCCTTAGAGTAACCAATACGTTTTCCCATACCCAGTGTAGCTGTATTGGGAGCTTGTACCCCTTCTCTTAAGAGTGCCATCTGAGATACTTTCATAAAAGGATTACTAAAAAGCACCATCTCTGAGCGTTTTTTTGTAATAGAGACACCCGACATCACGATGTTGACATAGCTACTTTCTAAAAGATTAGGTAGCTGCTTCCACTCGCTTTCATCAATGATGAGATCACGATTAAGCTCTTTTGCAAGCAGTCGAGCCAAATCAACTTCAATGCCTTTAACAACACCATTCTCTTTAAATGCCAAAGGAGGGTAGTTGGTTGCCATGGCAACGTGAAGAGGCTCTTTTTTTTGAACTGTTTGTGATAGTTTACTCGAAGCACACCCAAAAAACAGTAATGGTATGAGTGAGATAATAAGTGTCTGTAGTTTCAAAATTTTCCCTTAATTTTGGTATGTTGTTTAAACCTTATTGTCCTCTAGGTTTAACAACAGTATGTTTTCTCTATAGCCCACATTAGAGTATCTTGGTACGGTATCATATAGTATGGGACTATCTAGGTCTGCATATTTTACAGTATTACTATATACCATGGCAAGATGCAGAGCCGCTTCAATAGATTTAGCTCCCTCAAGCATAGAGCCTAGCATGCAAGGTACATGGTGTTTTTCACATAGTGAAAGAATCTCTATGGCCTTGCTGATGCCACCACACTTCATGAGCTTAACATTAATCACATCGGCCATACTGTTTTGAATAATTTTTTGAGCATCTTTGAGTGTAAACACCGCTTCATCTGCAATGATGGGAATATGTGAAAACGCTGTTATAGCCTTAAGTGATTCAATATCACCAGCAACTACAGGCTGCTCAATCGCTTCAATTTCAACATCTTTGAGTGCTTTAATAAGAGCAATGCTCTGTGTATAGCTCCACGCCTGATTGGCATCAATAATAATTTTAGCATCAGGTACACTCTGTTTTACATGTAAAATTCTCGTTAGATCATTTCCATCATCAGAGCCTACTTTGATTTTAAGCAAGTTAAAACCGTTGTGGTAAGCTGCTTGAGCATCTTTTGCCATGACCTCAGGAGCGTTTAGACTGATGGTAATATATGTTTCGACAGAGCTGCTGTTGCCGCCAAGAAAACTATAGAGACTCTGATGAGAGTCTTGAGCATATAGGTTGTAAAGTGCAATATCAACGGCTGCTTTTGCACTGCTATTGTGAGAACATGCATTATGAATTACATGTAGAATTTC
>JAYEKO010000010.1:0-5981 GCA_034661055.1 Campylobacterota bacterium | reverse complement strand
AAGAAGCTCAAACACCCTAAAGTTGGAAGAAAACTTAAAAACTACATTGAAGAATAATGACTTTTGAGCAGAGGTGGATTGAAAATGACTTCAATCCATTTATTATTTTTAACTCCCATGGTAAAATAGTATCACTCAATACAGAGGCACAATACCTTTTAGGATCTACTACAAAAGAGACTATATTTGAACTAGCTACTGCATATGCTAGTGCAAGTTTTGGATTCAAAACAACTTTTTTAGATTTAGACTTTGATAAATATAAGTTTTTTGGAATGAATGTGGGCTATGAAAATGATGATGAAATTGCCATTTCACTCTATAAAATGCCACACTTTAAATTTCAAAAAGATAGACCAAGTGGTAAGTTAACCAATATTTACACCCTAATTGATCTGTGCATTAGCAGTAATTCTATTGGCTCTAATATTAAGTATGTCAAAGACATTGACCCAAGCATCCCTGAAGTTCGTATTCATGAAAAGAAGTTTATAAAACTGCTAAATAAAATATATGCAAGCATGAAAAACAATAGTGAAGTAGTGACCAAACTCTATCTGCTTATTGGTGAACATATTAAGTTTGATGATAAGAAGTACTCTATATGCTCTATTGAAATACTTGCTGAATCTATCAATGAAGCATTTGAGAGTGAAATATCAAAATTGGCAGATGAGAATAATCTCTTTTGTGAGATGAACTCCTCAAGTATTAAAATTAATCTTCCGATGATCTTTGAGTAAAACTAATACCTGTAAAATATCCACCAATAACTCCAACACCTAAGCCACTTAAATATGGAAACAGTGAGAGTAGTTGATTATTATTTAACCCTATAAATCCAATAACTAGAAAAAGATATGGAACTAAACGATACATAGAAACTAAAGCACCTGAACCGACAACAGCATTTTTAACAGGCTGATTTTTAATACGCTTCTTCTCTTCTTTAATAACATCTTTTAGCTCCATATTATCATCATAAGGTTCTTGCTCACTGTAGAGATCAAAAGGATCCTCAATAGTATCTACAGCATCTTGCGATAATGGTGTCTCACCTGAATTTATTCTATTATTGACTAGTCGTGAGTAGCTATACATAGAGCCCATCATAATGGCAGCAGCGCTTAAAAATGCAATCTCAAAATTAATGTAAGTCTTAAATGAAAACATAAGTAACACCAAAATAGCTGCCTGAAAGTATAAAAATATTTTAATAGCCGCGCTCATCATCCTCATCTTCATCTTCAAGTTGTTTTTTAATTTTATAACGTGGATCTTGAGCTAGTTTTTCAAACTCTTTGTACTGTTTTGAGTAGGCTTTAAATACATTTAGACCTGCTGCTGCAATACCAATAAATACACCAACCCAAAGTAACCAGTCAACATCAAAGAGTTTTTTAAGTCCTAATCCCATAGCAACACCAATAAGGACCGCAACTACCATTGAGATGCCTAATGAAAGCGATTCAGCACCTTCAATAATAGGTTTCATTCTCGGTTTATCACCTTTTAAATTTTCAGGTTCTTGTGTTTCACTCATGAGATACGCTCAAATACTCTTTTTGAAGCAGTAATAGTATCTTCAATCATTGCATCGGTAATAGCTGTACAGATAAATCCTGTTTCAAATTGAGAACATGCAAAATAGAAGCCCTCTTCTAGCATGCCGGCATGAAATTTAGCAAACATCTCTAAATCACTTGCTGCGGCATCATCAAAATTCATTACAGGCTTACCATTAAAGAAGAACCCAAACATTGTACCACGAACATCAGTTTGAAGTGTTATTCCAAATTCTGCAGCAGCTTCTTTCATACCATCAACCAGACGTTTTGCACGCACTTCAAGAATATTGAATAACTTAGAGTGTTCTCTTAGCTTACTCAGTGCTGCAAGACCTGCTGCCATAGCAACTGGATTACCACTTAAGGTGCCTGCTTGGTAAACTGGGCCCTCAGGAGAGAGTTTCTGCATAATCTCCAGTTTTCCACCAAATGCACCAACTGGCATTCCTCCGCCTATGACTTTACCCATAGTTACTAAGTCTGGTGTTGTTCCTGTGATACTCTCAGCTCCAAAAAGTGTTGCACGAAAACCACTCATTACTTCATCAAAAATAAGAAGCGTTCCATTGGCATCACACAGCTCACGCAGCTGTGCTAAAAACTCTTTTGTTGCAGGAACAAGACCCATATTACCGGCAATTGGTTCAATAATAATACAGGCGATATCGTCACTCTGTTGAAAACACTTTTTGACACTGTCAATGTCGTTGTATTTTGCAAGCAGTGTATGTTTAGTAAAGTCAGCTGGAACACCTGGTGAGCTTGGATTACCAAATGTTGCAGCACCTGAACCTGCTTGTACTAATAGAGAATCACTATGACCATGGTAACAGCCCTCAAATTTAAGAATATCATCACGACCAGTAAAGCCACGAGCAAGACGAATTGCACTCATAACCGCTTCGGTTCCACTGCTTACAAATCTAACCTTATCAATAGAGTCGTAAATTGAAATAACTTTTTGCGCTAGCTCTGTCTCTGCAAGAGTAGGTGCTCCAAAACTAAGACCATGTTTTACTGCGTCAATAACCGCTTTTTCAATGCTCTCATCTTTATGTCCAAAAATTAGTGGTCCCCAACTCTGAACATAATCAACATAGCGATTACCATCAACATCTACCAAGTAAGCGCCCTCTCCCTCTGCTATAAATCGTGGTGTTCCACCAACACCTGCAAAAGCACGTACAGGAGAGTTAACTCCTCCTGGAATGAGTTGTGATGCCGCTTCAAAAGCCTCTAATGATTTGTCAATATTCATATTTTAATGTCCATTTTTATATTTTTAAGGATTATAGCGAATTGTTTATTAGACTTCTTGCAAGAAGTCGATTATGTAAATAATGTGGCTACTAAAATATGATATAATTTTTACCATATGAAACGTTCAATTAGTGCCCTATTCCTTGCAATCCTTTTACATGTAATTTTGCTTCTGCTATTTTTTGCAATTACACTGTTTGTGCCGCATAAACCTAAAGAGGTTCCCCAAGAGGAACGGCGGGTAAAGGTTTCACTTAAAGAGAGACCCGAAGTAAAAAAAGAGGCGCTAGTCAAAAACAAAGAAGTACCTAAAAAAGCACTGCCACTTCCTAAAGGAAAACAGCTTAAGAAAATCATTAAAAAGCCATTAATCAAACCTAAAAAGCCTTTAGAATTACCAAAAAAAAGAGATCCTCTTAAGAAGAGACCCATAAATAAAAAGTCCGTCAATAAACCTATTAAGTCAAAACCAAAAATAGAACCCTTACCACCCAAGAAACCTTATGTAAAAATACCCAAGCCACCAAAAGAGTCTTCTGAACTGTATGCAATGCTCTCCAAACCTTCAAAATACAAAAGCAAAGAGACAGCTAAGCATGACCAACAGAGCAAAAGTAGAATCAATCAAGATATTGATGAGCTTTATGGAGATGTCTTTGGTGATTTAAGTGCTGGTGAGCAGAAATATATTTTAGACAATCAGGAAGTTATGAGACGTATTACACAAAAGGTGCTAAACCGCGTTGGTAGCGTTAATTTAAAAGGAGATTTACGCGTTAATACCAGTAATATTATTGAATTTTACCTCTATCCTAATGGAGATATCACAGATATTAAGTTTATTAACAAGAGTGGCTATTTCATTTTGGACCACACAACCAAGGAGACTATTGAATATGCTTATGCCAAATACCCAAGACCAGATCAAAAAACACTCATACGTTATAAGGTCGGCTACTATTTACGAGGTTACTAGCAACTATGAACTATTTTGAAGATTTACATGTAATTTTAACAGCACAAACACCTAAAGATAAAATTGAAAAATTTAGATATTTTTATGATCAATATAAAATCAATTCTGCAGTGTTTCACTCCGATATAGAAGCAGAAATTTTTGCAGAACCATCTTATAGGCTTTACTGCAGTGTTGTACCACCACAAGATGTGCCACGACGCAAGAATCTACAAAGCAGAGTGGGTCAGATTGCTCTACTGCATGCAGTAGCTCACATTGAGTACAGTGCTATTGATTTAGCACTTGATGCTGCCTATCGTTTTAGAGATATGCCTAAAGCGTATTATGATGACTGGCTTGAAGTAGCAGATGATGAGATACGACATTTTGAGATGCTTAATGCCCTTCTTGTAGAACTTGGATGTCATTATGGTGATGAGACGGTTCATAACGCACTATTTGAAGCGCAAGAATGTACCGCACACTCTCTTTTACATCGAATGGCAGTTGTTCCACGTTATTTAGAGGCTAATGGTCTTGATGCCACACCTCAAATTTTAGAGAAACTAAAACGTCTTCCATGCAATGAGATGCTTGAAAAAATTATGGACAGATTACAAATTATTGTAGATGAAGAGGTATCTCATGTGCAAAAAGGTGACCGCTGGTTTACCTACGCATGTGAAATCAAAGGCGTTAGTAAAGGTATCTATTTTGAGATTATTGAACGTTACTATCCAAATACATTTAATAAACCACGTCATATCAATATAGAAGGACGAAAAGCTTCCGGATTTACATGTAAAGAGCTAGAGAAGATATCCTCTCAAAACGTCTGTTAGGAAGTATGCTCTTGTAGTGTTCTAAAGTATTAGTATTTGGAATAAAAATTCTCTCTTTTGTGGTTGAAATCCTTGGGGGCATTATATAGGTCATATCTCTTACATTTTCATTATTGAAATATATTAAAGTTCTTCTTGGGTTTTAACACAATTTCTACCACTATGTTTTGCTAGATAGAGTGCTTTGTCTGCTCGATCAACTGCATCACTCATCTCATCTCCCTCTCTAACTTGAGAGACACCAAAGCTAGCGCTAATTTGACCCACTACTTCAATATCTAGAATCTCTATCTGATGTCTTAGCTCTTGTGCTAGTTTTGAAGCATTGTCTAAAGATGCTGTTGGAAGTAAAACAATAAACTCTTCACCACCCCATCTGCAGATAATATCAATACTTCTTAGATTCTTTAAAAGTGTATGAGATATTTGGATAAGAACTTGATCCCCTATATTGTGTCCGTGGATGTCATTAACCCGTTTAAAAAAGTCTATATCCAAAAGAATGATAGACATCTCATTATGTCTTTGTACCATTGTTGTATAGGCTGAAAGATAGAGTTCTGAAAATTTATAACGGTTATAGAGACCTGTTAAAGAGTCTGTTGATGCCATTGTTTCATACTCTTTATTTTTATTTTCAAGAATATGGTTAATCTCACTTAACTCCTCTTGATACTCTTTCATAAGTATTGCCCAACGGGAATAAGTTAGTGATATAAGTTCTTTTTGAGTGATAATACCATCTAGTTTACCCTCTTCATCTACCACAACTACACGCTTGTAATGTTTTTCTTTAACAAATTCCAAGGCTTCTTTAATAGAGGAATTTTTATGGATGGTCTCTATAGGTGTTGACATATAGTGACTGATATCTATTTCCAAATCACTTTTATTTTTAATTAATTTCATAACATCTTTGGTTGTTATGATACCAATAGGCTTCATATCCTCAACTATGATGGCATTATCAAAAGATTCCCTAATCATATCTTTAAATAAAATTGAAGTAATAAGTCCTTTATCTACAGATTTTACCTTGCGCCCCAATTTTAAAAAATCAGCAAGTTTGTAATTATCCATTAGAGTATCGGGGTCAATATTACTAGTGATATCAGTATGTGTTACTAATCCATAAAGTGTCTTGTCTGAATTTATAACACAGATATACTCTATTGAGTCATTTAAATATTCTAAGGTATCTAAAATATTTTTATTTCTAGAAATTGTAGGAACTTTAGATAAGTTTAGTCTTGAGAGTTGTATATCTAAGTCAGTATTATGATTTTTAATTCTTAAGACATCGACTACAGTTAAAATTCTAAAACAATCGCTATCTACAACGATAACATTTCT
>JAYEKO010000009.1:0-25052 GCA_034661055.1 Campylobacterota bacterium | reverse complement strand
CAGAAATTACTAAAGATGAGATAGTTGTCTTATCTGAGAAAATGGTAAAAATTGGAAAAGGTGCATTTAGCGGCATGATAGATGGTGCAAAAAAAGCCCTAGATAAAAAATAGGAGAATAGAGATGAAAAAGATAATTACAACGGTATTAGTGGCTGCAATTTACACCCCTGTGAATGAATCTCCACTTTTTCGGTTGCCTCTCAAAAATAGTTATCAAGACTTTACTCTTTGCATGTAACCTAAAGGAACTCTCATTTCAAATAGTTACATGCAAGGAGCCATCATCTCAGCCTTTCGAAATCTTGCATAAAAGTGGAGATTCAATCACAGGGGTGTAGCATAGGGGTGTAGCATATGAGGGGTGTAGCATACGAGGAGTCTATCATATTCAAAATGTCAATGCTTACGATAGCAGGTTAAAAAATTGGATGATTCCTTTTCATGGGGTTTCAACGAAATATTTACATAATTATCTTGGTTGGATGCGTGTACTTGATACTCAAAAGGAATTAACAGCCAATGGTTTCTTAAAAATGGTTACTAGATATAAAATAAAAGATTATAAATTCCCACCATTAACGCTAATATAGCCATTCGGGGTGTAATTTGTAGCTTTTTTTTAATGTGTTATAATGATTGGTTGAGTCTACACTAGCAGATTGGAGTGACAACGGTGTTAAATCTTCTTTAGTTGGAAATAAACTTAATTGCTTTGATTTTAATGTAGATACCAAGACATATTAAACATGGAAATGAAAAAGACCAAATTTAAAGTATGGAACACTAAATGTCAAATATAAAATTAATATCAACAAGTCAGTTAGCTAAAAACCTATCACTATCAAAAAATAAACTAGATGAGCTACTACTAGCCATAAAATATATAGAAAAAAACGATAATGGATTTATATTAACTAGTAAGGGAAAGGATAAAGGAGGGGAACTGACAACTCATGCTAGATTTGGAACTTATATTGTATGGCCTGAAACTCTTGAAGTAACTGATAGGACTATTACTCAAGGCAAAAAGTATATTAGTGCTACAGCTATAGGAAGTAAACATAATATTTCTGCTCGTAAAATAAATATGATTCTTTCTGAAATCGGTTGGATAGAGCGTTATCTTAAAGGTTGGACGATCAGCAATCTTGGAATGAAAAATGGCGGTATTCAAAAAGAAAATAGTAAAAATGGAGTTCCTTATGTTGAATGGCCAGAAGATATATTTACAAATACAGCATTTCAAGAGGTAATCAAAGAAGTTCTTGGTGATGCAAGTGAAGAAACGCAAAAAAAAGTAAATAAATCTAAGTCAGAAGATTTTAGAACTAAATTTGAAGCAAAACACAGAGCTACAGATGGACACTTTGTAAGAAGTAAAGCAGAAATGCTTATAGATAATTGGCTTTACATGGCAGAGATTGTACACGCTTATGAAAGACGTTTACCAATTGAAGAGGAAATGTATTGTGATTTCTATATTCCTACCGGTAAAGTATATATAGAGTTTTGGGGTTTAGAAAATGAACCTAAATATCTTGAGAGAAAAAAGATTAAAAAAGCGATATATGAAAAGTATGACTTTAAACTTATAGAGCTGACAGATAAGGAAGTATTTAATCTTGATGATGTGCTACCAAAGATGTTGTTGAAGTTTGGAGTACAAACCTACTAATGGAAATTACTACATTTATTATTATATTTATAGTAGTAGTGTTTTTAAAAACTAGTACACAAAAAGCAGGAAAAAATAGAAAAAGAAACAAAAGAAAAAATTTTACCAAAAAAACAAGTTATACAAAACATGCAATGAATAATTTCAAAACTTATAAAAAGGATACAACTAATAAACATAGAACCTTTAGAGTCTCAGAACTAAGTGAGCATTTTAAAATCTCACCTAGAGAACTCAATAAGATATTTGAAAAATTAAAATGGGTAAAAAGAGAGGGAAAATGGTTGTTAGTAACTGATGCAGGAATTGATAACGGTGGAGTACAAAAATATAATACAAGAAACAAAACAAAATTTGTAAGATGGAAACCATCAATTAAGAGTAATACACAGTTATTAGCTTTATTGGAATTAGAAAAAGAATCTAAAGAAAAACCATTATCAAAAAAAGAAAAAAAAGAAAAAGGTGATGCATATGAAGCTTTTATTGCCAACCATCTTAGAGAGCAAGGATATACAATTGCAGAACATGGAAAAGACAATGGAGTTAAAGACCATGGAATAGATATTATTGCCAAAATGAATAGAAATATATACTTTATTCAATGTAAAAACTGGAGTGCTCAAAGTTCATATAAAGTAAGAGATAAAGAACTAAAAGTCTCAAGACAAGATGCTAGAGACTATATGATGAAACATCCATTATATGTAAGTGGAGGTTATAAAATGAAACTCTTATATATAGTTGCTGAAGATGTATTTCATAAATCTGCATTATATTACGCTGAAGAGCATAAAGAGATTATCGAATGTCAAGTTATGCCTATGAGATTATAAGAGGGTTAGTTAAGCCCTCTATGTCTAGTGATGAATTAGACAAAATCCATGCTTGTCAGTAGCTCTGCCTTTACCATCCATAGATATTATATTACTCACTTTCCTCACACCAAATTCCTAAACTAAATAATTAAAAAACTCCTAAAAATAGGGGTTGTTTCTATTCTAAACACACTTCACTATCAATAAGAGAATACTTTTTGCTAAGAGATTGTAAAAAACATAGGTAAAACAATTGTAATACAGCGGAAAAATATTGAAATAATAGAGACAGCAATAATCAAAAAAGGTCGTTACTCCAAAGCAGGAAGACCAAGTAAACAATCCAAAAAAGATTATGACTATTATGTTTACAGTAGCTCTTTTACTTTAGCATCATCACTACAAGGATTTTACGATAATTTACATCAAAAGTCTCACTTTGTATTAGCTACTAATGACCTAAGCTTGGAGCCTAAGGATATATTTGATAATTATAAAAACCAGCATATTAATGAGAGAGGGTTTAGGTTTTTAAAAGGCAAAGAGTTTTTAAGTGATGCTATCTTTATAAAGTCACCAGAACGCATTGAAGCACTCCTTTTTATTATGACGCTATCGCTTATGGTGTATGCAGCATTGGAGTATCGTATTAGAGAAGAACTCTCAAAAACTGATAGTACAATTCCTGACCAAAAAGGCAAGCCAACGTCTACACCGACAGCTAGGTGGGTATTTCACTGTTTTATTTGCAGCTAATTTTAAAAGTATTTCTAAATTATCCTCAACTTCGTTCATTAAATCATGAAAACTATCTAAATCAATGTTTAGAAGTATAGTATTGTCATTTTCTACATTATTTAAAGTTTGTTTTAATTCTGTATTTTGGTTCTTAATCGAAACAATTAAAGCCATTAATATAGAATTGGAAATATCATTAGCTTTCAATTTAAAAGCACTTACAGCAGTTTCAAATATAGACGGGAAAGCTTTTTTTCGAATGAATACTTACCTGTAAGCACCCTCTCGAGTAGTTACATGTAAAACTAAAATGACTAGTCTGTCTTCATACTTTTTATAAACAACTCTATAAGAACGAAGCTTTAAACGATATAGTACTTCTTGCTGTCCTTTGAGTTTTTTAATTTTACCAGTACTCATTAAAGTTGCTTCATATTCAGAAGAGAATTTTTGTATAAATTCCTCAAGGGAATAAAGGATAAATGCTTGATTATGTTTATCTATAGTCTTAAATTCTTTCTTTAATGAACGTGCATACTCTAATATATACAAACTATAAGCCTAACTCTTTTCTCATATCTTCCATAGGTATTGTTGTCTCATTAGGGTCATTGAGTCTTTTTTCAGCTACTTTGATATCTAAATAATCAAAATACATATCAAGAGCAGAAGTTATTAAATGACTTTTTTTCTCATTAAGCTCTTTTGAATATCGGGTTATATCATCATTTACCGAAGATGGAAGAGTTATATTTAATCTAACTGTATTCATAGTGTCACTCCTATTTATGTGTATAATTATACATTAATTTATACACAAGAGTCAATATAAACTTGGTAATATACTGAAAAAAAATGGCTGGTTGAAAATTGCGAGCAAAGAGAACTACTGGGTTAGTAAAAAATATGTAGATACTACTAAAAAATAGTCAGTCTCGCTGCTAGTGCCTATGAAACATCAACTCAATGGCTTTAAAAACTATATAAGCTTATATTTAGGGTCTAGCGTTTTTGCCACTGTTTTGTGAATCTCTAAAATATCTTCTTTTTCAATATACCCGATTTTCTTTATAAATCTTTTTACCGAGAAGCTTTTTGTTTGAAAACACTCAAAAGCGGATTCTTTAGACAAGCCATTTTTTGCGTTATTTTCTATTTTTAGAATCCAAGGATAATTACTAAGATGTTCTTTATACTGCGTGATAGGAACAACAATCTTTAAACCAAATCTTCCAAGCTTGTTGTCATTTATAACTACGCATGGTCTTGTCTTTTGAATCTCATTACCAACACTTGGGTTAAAGTTCACTAGCCATATCTCTCCTTGTTCAATATTCATAAAAGTCATCCTCAGAATCTGCTAGCTCTTCACAAAGTTTAATGTAATTTTCATCTTCAGAAGCAAGTTTTGCTGCCTTTTCCCATTTTGCCACTTCCTGCCTCTGGACATATTCTGCAATTGCTGTTTTATAGATGGTATTTAGAGATACATGGAGGGTTTCTTTGAGTTTTACAACTTCTTCTTTTATCTCAGTAGGTAAATTAAATGATACTTTTTCATAGGTTTGATTTGTATGCATAATAAAGCTCCATTTTTTAATAGCATTTTATCGCATACAATAAATCTTGTCAAATCGTAGTATTTTCTCTAAGGTAAATTAATATGTTGAATAAAAATATTAGTAGTTGAGAGCTTATTTTCCTTTTTTAGCATCTTTAAAAACTTTACCGCTTATTTTACGTGCGGGACGTTTTGGTGTTGACTCTTTTGTAGTGCTTTTGGGTTTACGATCTTTTTTAAAATCTTTACGTTCACCTTTAAACTCTTTTCGATCACCCTTACTATTAGGTTTTGGTTTGTTGGTATAATCATTTCGGTACACTTTTTCTTTAGGCTCTGGTTCCATCGCAAATTTAGCTTCAAATCCATCTATCTGTTCTTGAATTAAAGTACGTCCTAGTACTCTTTCAATGGGGTAGAGCAGTTGTCTTTCATCTCCATTAAGTAAAATCAATGCTCTATCTTTTGCTCGTGAAAGCCTAGCTGCATAGTCTTCTGGAGTGTTTGGCAGGTCGTAGCTAATAAGTAAATTACATGTAATTTCATAATTCTCAGCTAGAGAAGTATCGTCCATAATGGTTACATTGTCGTTATTACATGTAATTTCAATATTTTCTGGACTATTGGCGGTTACAACAAGAATTGCCAGCTCTTCGTTATTGGAAATTAAAAAGTTTAAAAGCTCATTTTTTTGTTTGGTTGTGCAGGGGTGAACACGATGGTTTTGACGTTTAACAGATGACATGAGAAGTCCTTGAATTAGTGGTGCAATTGTATCGTGTTTTACTGATATTATGTTATAATTCGCGCAATTTCAGCGTACTTCGGTCTACGACTGACTCCGTTTTTGTAATCCTTTGATAACCTTAACTAAACAACATCACATAATCTAGCCTGGACCGACCAGAGCAACAAGCTTTTGGGATGGCTCGTTTTAAAGGTATTTTTATGTCATTTTCAACACTCGGCTTATCTGAGCCAATTTTACGTGCTATAGCAGAACAAGGCTACAGTGAACCTACACCTGTTCAGCGTCAGGCAATTCCTATTATTTTAGAGAAAAAAGATATATTAGCAGGTGCTCAAACAGGAACAGGTAAGACGGCAGGTTTCACACTGCCGTTATTAGAGCGACTTAGTCAGCGTCCAGCACCTAAAGGAAAACATCCTGTTCGTGCGCTTATTTTGACACCTACACGAGAGTTGGCAGCACAAGTTCAAGAGAGTGTTGCTAATTATGGTAAGTATTTACCTTTTAAATCAACAGTAATTTTTGGTGGAGTAGGTATTAAACCTCAAATTGCTACATTGCGTAGGGGGGTTGACATAGTTGTTGCAACACCTGGACGACTGTTAGATCTAGCGGAACAAAAAGCAATTGACCTCTCTCGTGTAGAGTGTCTTATTTTAGATGAAGCAGATAGAATGCTCGACATGGGTTTTATTCACGACATTAAGAAAGTCTTAGCAATGCTGCCAAAACATCGTCAAAATCTTCTTTTTTCAGCAACATTCTCACCTGAGATTAAAAAACTAGCAGATGGATTGCTGCATTTTCCAAAATTTATTGAGGTAGCACGTCGCAATACGACTTCTGAGATGGTAGAGCAAATTGTTCACCGTGTAGATAAAGATAGAAAACGTGAACTTCTATCTCATCTAATAACGACAGGAGAGTGGAAGCAAGTTCTTGTCTTTACGAGAACAAAACATGGTGCTAATCGTCTAACAAAGCAACTTGAAAAAGATGGTATTACAGCTGCAGCTATTCATGGAAACAAGAGTCAAAGTGCTCGTACAAAGGCCTTAGCTAATTTTAAAGATGGTAGTGTCCGAGTTCTTGTAGCAACTGACATTGCTGCCCGTGGAATTGATATTGACCAGCTACCTCATGTGGTGAATTATGAGCTTCCAAATGTTCCAGAAGATTATGTTCACCGAATTGGGAGAACAGGACGAGCAGGTAATGAAGGAGAAGCAGTCTCTTTGGTATGTGTTGATGAAGCAGAATATTTAAGAAATATTGAGAAGCTTATTAAAGGAAAGATTACCGTAGTGAAAGTGCAAGGTTTTGCCCCAGACCCTTCTATTAAAGCAACAGTGGACCCTACTAAAAAAAGTCGTTCACGTTCTAGGGGTAAGCCGTCAGTATTGGGCTCTAGTGCTGGTAAAAATAGTGCTTCAAAACCAAGGAAAAAAAGTGAGAACAGTGGTTCAAACAGAGAGAATGCTTCATCGCGACAAGAGTCTAAATCACGTTCACAAGCACGTTCACGTTCGCGAAGAAGAGATGGATAAATGTTTAGTAGGTTTTGCTTAGGGTGGGTTCTATTATTTACTGCAATACAAGCAAAAGATATTACTCCCACATTTCGTATGCATGCTTCAGGTGTTGTTACCGACTTTGTAATTGATGGAACTAGACTTTACGCAGGAACCGATATGGGTCGCGTGGATATTTTTGACTTAAATAGTAAAAAAATTGTTTCACAGATTACTTTAGAGCCTATTTTAACAGGTCGTGGGGAGTTAGTTCCTCCAAGAGTACAGAGTGTGGATCGATTTAATGGTAAAACATTAATTGTAAGTGCCGGAACTAAAGCTTTTCGTAATGTATATGTTCATGAAAATGGTGTGTTGACTAAGACCATAGATGAAAGCAAAGAGCTAGTGGTTAAAGAAGCTCGTTTTATTGATGATGAACGTATTATGATGGGAACCTTTGGTGCTGAGATGATTCTTTATGATACTCAAGAGAAGTTTCAAGCCTATAAAAGTCATGTTTCACAAAGCACTTTTGGTGATATCGCTTTAAGTGAAGACCATAAAAAGATGATTATGTCTGATGAGAGCGGTTCTATTCGACTAATTGACATTGAAAGTTCAAATGTAGAACAAGTCCTATCATCTGAGAACCTTGACAATGTTTACAAGGTGGCATACAGCAGTGGAGTGATCATTACTGGTGGGCAAGATAGAAAAGTGGGTGTTTATCAATTAGGTAAAAAAGCGTACCATATTAAAAGTGATTTTCTTGTCTATAGTGTAGCACTTAGTCCTAGTGGAAAACTTGGAGCGTATTCAAGTGGTGCCGATAGTAAGCTACAAATTTTTCATACTAGTGATGGCCGTAAAACAGATTGTCTAATTGGTCACTATGCTGTAGTGAACACCATAAAGTTTATGAATGAAAAAGAGCTTTTTAGTTCAGGAGATGAAGAAGATATTTTCTATTGGAAGCTTGATTAAGAAATACATGTATTTTTAAAACGAGAGACTAAACCTCTTTTAAAAAAAGAAAACTTTTTTTAGTAAATCCTAGGTTTTCATAAAAACGGTGAGCATCTTCTCTGCTAAATCCTGAAGAGAGTACAATATTTTGACATTGATTAATTTTGGCATAATCTTCTAGGTAGATTAGCATCTCTTTTGCGTAATTTTTTGAGCGTGACTTTGTTTTAGTGACAAGGTCATAAATGTAGAGATGCTTTTTATGGTAAAGATTGGTTTGAACAGATACACCTGCGTATGTATGTAGCTCTTCTTTGGTGAAAAGTCCTATGATTTTATACTCTTGATGTCGCATATCGTAAATAAGATCTTCGAACTCAATGTAGCTAAGAGCACGAAGCTCTTTAATAACTTCATAGGCAACGTCTAGCTCTTTTAAAGAAATTTCACGAATTTGCATAATCTTCCTTTGGTTTAACACAAATGTAACATAGAATTTTAGTAGTTAAAAGCGACCTTATAAGTTGGATCATCCTCTTCATATTCACAGTGTGGACCTGCCTGTTTTAGAATATTTTTACAGTCTTGTGATAGATGACGCAACAGTAGGTTTTTATTGGCATCTTCATATTTTTTAGTCAGTGCATCAATGGCTTCAACGCCAGATGAATCCATAACTCGTGCATTTTTAAAGTCAATAACAACTTTTTGTGGGTCATCAAGTATGCTGAAGTTATCTGGAAAAGTCATTGCTGATCCAAAAAATAGTGGACCATCAAGTTCATACACCTTGGTTCCATCTTTTTCAATTCGTGTTGTTGCATAGATTCTAGCATGTTTCCATGCAAAGACTAGAGCAGAGATGATTACACCAGAAATAACGGCAATAGCCAAGTCAGCCATTACAGTAATAATGGTAACAGCTACCATAACAAACGCATCTGCTCGCGGCATATGTTTTAGGTGAGAAAAGCTACTCCATTCAAAGGTACCAAAACTTACCATGAACATAATTCCGACAAGTACTGCAACAGGAATAACATTTAAAAGGTCTGTAAAGAGTGATACAAGTAAAATAAGCCCAATAGCAGCAGTAAATGAGGAGAGGCGACCTAGACCACCAGAGGTAAAGTTAATGATAGATTGACCAATCATTGCACACCCTGCCATACCGCCAAACATACCACAACAGATATTTCCCGTTCCTTGAGCAATACACTCTTTATTGGCACTACCACGACTGTTGCTCATCTCATCAAGAACAGAAAGAGTAAGAAGTGATTCAATAAGACCTACAAGTGAGACAATAATAGCGTAAGGAAGTACCATCATAATAGCATCCATACTTAAAATGTAATCAGGAATTCCAAAACTTGGAAGTTGGCCTTTAAATTGAGAGAGGTCTGCAAGTTCACCTACTAAAATGGTGTCTAGTTTTGTAAAGTAGGCAATGAGGGTAATGGTAATTATTGCTATAAGTCCTGATGGAATTGCTTTTGTATATTTTGGCAGCAAAAACATTATAGCCATGGTAACAGCAACGAGAACATACATGATTGTTCCCTCTCCTTCAAAGAACTTAAATTGAGATGTAGCAATGACAATGGCTAATCCGTTGACAAACCCATACATAGCAGGTTGAGGTACAAGACGAATAAACTTTCCAAGTTTAAACACTCCAAAGAGAATCTGAATAGCACCAGCAATAACTGTTGCTAGTAAGATGTACTGCAGTATGCCAATGCTTATCTCATCACCGCTTAACCCCTGCGCTGAGAGCATTTCATGAGCTTTCATCCCAAGACCAACAAAGACGATGGCTACCGCTCCTGTAGCACCACTGATCATTCCTGGCTTGCCACCCATCAAAGAGGTGATAAGTCCTAAAATAAATGCAGTGTAGAGACCAACAATTGGACTTACTCCTGCAATAAATGAGAAAGCAATCGCTTCAGGTACAAGGGCAACAGCAACGACAAGACCTGAAAGGAGGTCATTTTTAATATTTTGAGATTGGTATTTTCTAATGTCAAACACTATTTAGCCTTCAAGTGATGCAAGTTGTTCAGCAATCTTGCTCTGTTTGAGTTTTGCATCTTCAAGCTCTTGAGTGTTTTTCTCAATAACTTCTGCAGGTGCATTTTCAACAAATCGTTTATTGCTAAGCATCCCGTTTAATTTTCCGATCTCTTTGTCAAGTTTTTCACTCTGTTTTTTAAGACGGGCAATAATTGGGCTTAAATCGATTGACTCTGTTGGAATATAGACTTCAACATACTCACTAACATCACTGACTGAGTTGTCAATTTTACTTGTAGTAAATTCTACTTTTTCAACTTTACCAAGACGGGTAATAAATGGAATCATCATTGTTTCATCAATTGTAGCATCAGTTTTAATAAATGCTGCCGGAATTTTCTGATTTGCCATATCGACAAGAGCTTTAGCACGACGAACGGCGACAATAGCATCCATTGCAACATCAAACTGTTTTTCAACTTCTAAATTACATGTAATATTTTCTGGATAATTCATTATCATAATAGAGTCACTGTTTTCTACTGTTGTTCCTGAAAGCTCATGGTAGAGATGCTCTGTAATAAATGGCATAAATGGGTGAATGAGTTTCATTGATTCTTTAAAGATGGCTCCAAGCTCAGGAACACTCTCTTTAGAGACTTTAGAGAGCTCAATACCCCAACCACAGAACTCATTCCAGAGATAACGGTAAAGCACTGTTGCCGCATCATTAAAACGGTACTCATCAATGAAGTTACGGGTCTCTTTTGTTGCTACGGCAAGACGGCTCTGCATATAGAGACCAAGTGGTGTCTGTATTTCAATATCTGCTAAATCATCAAAGGTCTCAATATTCATCTGAAGGTAACGAGAAGCATTAAAAAGTTTATTGGTGAAGTTACGGCTAAGTTCAAGCTTCTCTTCTGAAAGACGAATATCACGGCCTTGAACTGCTAAAACAGCAAGAGTAAAGCGTAGTGCATCAGCACTATATTTTTCGATCATGTCTAAAGGATCAATGACATTGCCTTTAGATTTACTCATTTTGTCACCTTTTGCATCACGAACTAGAGCGTGTAGGTAGATATGCCTAAAAGGTAGTTCACCGTTAAAGTTCTCTCCCATCATCATCATACGCGCTACCCAAAAGAATAGAATGTCAAAGCCAGTAATAAGCAGTGTATTTGGATAGAAGTTTTTCATATCTTCTGAAGTGAAAAGTCGGTCCATCTCAGAATCACCATTGCCCCATCCTAATGTTGAAAATGGCCACAGTGCTGAGCTAAACCAAGTGTCAAGAACATCAGGGTCTTGAGTAAGATTTTTTGATGCACACTTTGGACACGCTTCTGGATAATCTTCTTGAGATGCAAACTCATGCTCACAGTCATCACAGTAAAATACAGGAATCTGATGACCCCACCATAACTGACGCGAGATACACCAGTCTCTTAAATCACCCATCCATGAGTTGTAGCTGTTTATCCAGTGAGATGGAAAAAATTTAGCCTCCCCGCTATTTGTCTTTTCAATGGATTTTTTAGCCACTTCATTTCTAACAAACCACTGTTTAGAAATATAGGGTTCTACGATATTTTTACACCGATAACAGTGCCCAACCTGATGTTTATGATCTTCTACTTTGACAATAAAGCCTTCTTCAGAGAGACGCTTGACAATCGTTTCTCGTGCTTCAAGTCGCTCCAATCCTTTGAATTCTCCGGCATACTCATTAAGAATACCTTTCTCATCAAATACTGTAATGAACTTAAGATCATGTCTCTTACCCACTTCGTAGTCATTTTGATCATGAGCTGGAGTAACTTTAACCACACCGGTTCCAAATTCCATGTCAACATGCTCATCTGCAATAATTGTTACTTCACGTTCAAGTAGAGGAAGGCGAATTTTTTTACCAATTAGGTTTTGATAGCGAGTGTCCTCAGGATGAACCATAATAGCCGTATCGCCAAAGTAGGTTTCTGGTCGAGTTGTTGCTACCTCAACCGAGCCACTTCCATCAGCAAAAGGGTAGATGATATGATAGAATTTACCATCATGATCTTCATGTTCTACTTCAATATCGCTTAATGCACCATCATGTGTACACCAGTTGACCATATAGTTCCCACGAATAATAAGCCCTTTATTATAAAGGTGAACAAAGGCCTCTTTTACAGAACTCTGAAGTCCATCATCCATAGTAAAACGTTCACGTTTCCATGCAGGAGAGACTCCCATTTTACGAAGTTGGTCGGTCATTATTCCAGCAGACTCAGCTTTCCAAGCCCATGCACGTTCTAGAAATGCCTCACGTCCTAGCTCTTCTTTTGTTGTTCCTTCGGCAAGAAGTTGTTTTTCAACAACATTTTGTGTAGCGATACCAGCATGGTCCGTTCCAGGCTGCCAAAGTGTTTTATAGCCATCCATACGTTTATAACGGGTAATGATATCTTGCAGGGTAAAGGTCAGGGCATGTCCAATATGCAGTCGTCCTGTCACATTTGGAGGTGGCATCATAATAGCAAAGTTTTTATTCTGTTTTTGAATACTTTTGTTGCCATCAATTTCGAAGTATTCGCGCTCTTCCCAAGTTTTATAATAGCTCTCTTCTATAGCTGAAGGTTCATAGGTCTGTTTTGACATGAAATTATCTACTTTCAATAAATATAATATTATCGCGATTATAGCGAAGCAGATGTAAAAACTCTCTAAAGAGATTAAGATTATTTAAAAGCAATAGTGAGTATCATTAAATTACAATATAAAAAAAGGGGTATTTATGATTTATAATGTAGCTGGAGAGATTTATGGATTTGACAAAACATTTGATGTAGAGTTAAATGAGATTGATGAACTGTTTGCAACTATTAAAGACATTAAAAATAAAAACATCTCATTTACATTAGTTAATCCATATCTACTTCGAGAATATTCATTTGATCTCCCTAGTAATATAAAAATTTTACTTGATATTAACGAAAAATCAAATCTTCTTGTATATAATATCGTTGTTGTTCAGGACCCACTTGATGAATCTAAAATCAATTTCCTTGCACCACTGATCTTCAATAAAGATAACAATAAAATGGCTCAAGTTATTCTCAAGCCAGAGATGCATGCTGACTTTGGTATGGCTGAGTCAATAAAATCGTTTAAATAGTACTTCACGGCGAAGTACAAAGGAGTACTTTGCCACTTTCTCGTTTAAATAAAGAGCAGTTAAGTGCTGCTACAGCAGTTTATGGACATAACTTAATTATTGCA
This sequence comes from Campylobacterota bacterium, assembly GCA_034661055.1. Taxonomy (GTDB): domain Bacteria; phylum Campylobacterota; class Campylobacteria; order Campylobacterales; family Sulfurimonadaceae; genus QNZR01. The sequence continues at coordinate 11,741 of JAYEKO010000009.1, read as the reverse complement.
AGTGCAGGTACAGGTAAGACTTCTACTATAGTAGGACGTATCGCTTATCTTTTAAATAATAGTGTTAAACCTGAAGAAATCTTACTTTTAACTTTTACGAATAAAGCAGCTGGTGAGATGGTGGAACGAGTTGCACACTATTTTGGAAAAGATGTGGCAGGTAAGATTGATGCTGGAACCTTTCATTCTATTAGTTATAGATGGCTTAAGCGTCGTGATGGTAAGGTGGTTTTAAAGCAGCCTCGTGAGTTGAAGACTCTGTTTAGAAGTGTTTATGAGAAACGTTCTTTCTCTCATATAGACTCACCAACACCAGCTTATGGTGCAAATTATCTTTACGATATCTATTCATTTTATCAAAACACAGAGATAAACGACGACTTTGAAGAGTGGATCTCTAACCGTCAAAACGACCATGAAATATATAAATATATTTATGCCGATATTGTCGAAGAATTTGAAGAGTTGAAGTTACAGTATGGGTTTTTAAACTTTAATGATCTGCTTCTTCAGATGAAGAAAGTGTGCCAAGAGTTAGACTTGGGCTATCAAGAAGTTTTAGTAGATGAGTACCAAGATACTAACGTCCTGCAAGGGGCTCTAATTGATGCAATGAAGCCAAAGTCACTCTTTTGTGTTGGAGATTATGATCAGAGTATTTACGCTTTTAATGGGGCAGATATTACTATTATTGGTTCATTTGCAACAAAATTTTCTGATGCTAAAATTCATACACTCAGTAAAAATTATCGTTCAACGGTACCTATCTTATCTCTAGCAAATCGTGTTATTGCTTATAATGAAAGAATTTATCCCAAACAGCTTGAGGTGACACGTCAAGATGCGACACATGATCCTAAACTTATAGTTTATGATGAACTTTTTGACCAATACCATGCTATTGCAATGTTAATTAAGCAGAGTTTGACAGATAAAGAAGAGATTGCAGTCATTTTTAGAAACAACTCCTCAGCAGATGGCATTGAGGCAACATTACGAGAGCAGGGCATTGCTTGTCGCAGACGCGGTGGTACAAGTTTTTTTGATTCTAAAGAGATTAAGGCTATTTTAGATATTTACACTCTTTTAATTAATGAGAGTGATATGATGGCTTTTATTCATCTGTTTGAGTACTCTAAAGGAATTGGAAGTGCTATTGCAAAAGAGATATTTATTGCGTTTCAAAAACTGGGTGATAGCTCTTTTTTTAAGGGTATTTTCTCTCCCGATACTGGTATTGAGAACCCTTTTGAAAAACGCAAGCTTAATCATCAACTAGGTCTTTTTGATGACTTTGCAGAGTTAGGAAGTCGTGGGCGTTTTGCAGCATTAGGATTTGAAAAAAAGTTTTTTAATAATCCAGTTTTAAAGCATCCTAAATTGACAAAAGATGCTGCGCAATTTCTTTATCATATCTATCTTTTATTTAAAGAGCTTAAAAAGCTTTCAAAACCTAAGGATGTAATAAAAAAGATCTCTAGTTCTCTGATATATGCTGATATTGTTGAAACACTTTCAACGAAACGGGGGCAACTAGCTGATGGAAGTATAGATGAGAAGCTAAAGAGTGAGTCAGTACAGAGAATCAGAAGAAAGTCTCTTGTGCTCTTTGAGCTTTCTAAGCCATATCGTGACCATGAGAGATTTTTAAATGCGATGGTGTTAGGTTCACAAGATCTTACTCAAGGGGAGGGTGTTCATCTCTTAAGTATTCATGCTTCTAAAGGTTTAGAATATAAAGAGGTATATGTTATTGATTTGATGGATGGAAGGTTTCCTAATAGAAAGTTGATGAGTCGAGGTGGTAGTATTGATGAAGAGAGGCGACTTTTTTATGTCTCTGTAACACGGGCAAAAGATAGACTTTTTTTAAGCTATGCAAAGTACGATAAGATTAAAAAAAGCAACTTTTTACCGTCACAGTTTCTTTACGAGGCATCACTAATCTCAAAAGATGAGAACTACACAGCACTTGTTAAAAAAGAGGAAGACAAAGAGTCTTAAAATTCTCTATTTACCTAATACTGCGTCTCCAATACCCCACATTGGTAAGAAAATACCTGTTGCTAATAGCAATACCATAGCTGAAACAATAAGAAGCATAATAGGTTCAATAGCTTCTGAAAGCCCATCAATAATAGCATCAAATTTCATCTTAAAATATTCAGCTACTTTATCGAGCATTGCATCAAGTTGACCACTTGATTCTCCTGCTTTTACCATCTGCACAATCATGTTTTCAAAAAGTTCAGTGTCCTCTAGCCCTATATGTAAGGAGCCACCTTTTTCTACGGTAGCTCTAATAGTTAATAGTCGTTTTTTTAATGGAAGGTTATCAACCATCTCAATTGAAGTATCTAATGCTTCGGCAATTGGAATTCCGGCACGGACTAGTTCAGAAAAAACAAGTGTAAAACGGTTTAGTGTTGCATAGAGGATTACATTTTTAATGAGGTATATTCTGAGTAAAAGTTGATGCCATTTATAGCGAAATGACATGCTGTTATTAATAAAATATTTAAGAATAAATATAAATAGGAAGATTCCTCCTAAAACATAGAGCCCATAATTATTAAATAGATATTCTAGTTTTAAAAGAATTAGTGTCGGGAGTGGAAGTTCCGTATTGAACTTATCAAACATTGTTTTAAATTTTGGAACAACGTATGAGATTAAAATTGTAAAAGCTATAGCCATAGCAATCATTACATTACGAGGATATGCCATCGCTTTTTTAAATTTAATAATATTTTTACGAATCTCTTCGAGCATATCTGAGAGTTTGTAAAGTGATTCAGCCATGTTACCGGTCTGCTCGCCTAGTTTAACCATAGCTAATGTTAAATTTCCAAGTTGAAAACGAAAATTTTCCATGGAGTCTGATAGACTCTGCCCGGCATTGATATCTTCTGCTATAGTATTTAAAATTTCTGAAAGGTTTTTGTCATTTGTTGATGCTGCCATCTCATAAAGTGCATCATGAATTGAGATGCCGGCATTTGCCATAACAGCTAGCTGTCGCATTGCAGCAATAAGAGCGTCTTGTTTAACTTTTTTCTTTTGAAGGTTTTTAAAAAGATCATCTTTTAGCATTTGAAACTTAATTTCTAATGGTGGGTCAGACTCTTCAACTTTAAGTAGCATACCGCTAAATTTAATTTTGGAAATATAGTGTGCCTCTTTCTTTGTCTCAGCAAAAAAGCTATGATTCTCTTTTTTCCCTTTATAAAGTAGTGTTGCAGTAAAGTAGGTCATTTTTTAGCTACCCTTAATATCTCTTCAATAGTCGTGACACCCTCAATTGCTTTTTGCATACCATTGGTAAACATATCTTCAAAGCCTTCTTGGTTTGCCTGTTCCATTATACTGTCTTTTGATGCATTTTTTGCAATTAGACTTGAGATCTCCTCAGAGACAGGCAGAACTTCACAAATCATCTCTCTGCCCATATAGCCTGATCCGTTACATTCTCTGCATCCTACACCTTCATAAAAGACAGTTCCTTCAGGAATATAGCTCTTATACTCTTCATATACGGACTTTGGAATATCAATCTCTTTTTTACAGTGAGAGCATACTTTTCGAATAAGACGTTGCGCTTGAATTGCAACTAGTGCACCACTAATTAGGTAGGGTTCAATTCCCATATCAACCATTCTTGGGATAGAACTTACGGCATCGTTGGTGTGAAGTGTAGAGATAACCATATGCCCTGTTAATGCAGCTTTAATGGCTATTTCAAGGGTCTCTTGATCACGAATTTCCCCAATCATGATTTTATCGGGATCTTGTCTTAAAATAGAACGTAAGGCATCTGCAAAAGAGAGCCCAACACTAGCACGAACTTGGACTTGTTGAATAAGGTTCATTCGATACTCTACAGGGTCTTCAACAGTAATAACTTTCTCTTCAACATTACGAAGTTCATTAAGTGCTCCATAGAGTGTAGTTGTTTTACCACTTCCTGTTGGTCCTGTTACTAAAATAATACCAAATGGCTCATGAAGCCCCTTAATTAGTTTTCCATAGCTAGCTTGGTCCATTCCGGCATCTTCAAGTTTGACGAGTGCTTTCTCTTTATCAAGAATACGCATAACAATAGATTCACCATATAAAATTGGGAGTGTTGAGAGTCGAAAATCAAATTCAGCACCGGCAACAGTTGCAGAAAAACGGCCATCCTGAGGTTTTCGTTTTTCTGCAATATCTAAGTTGGCTAATAGTTTAATACGAGAAGCTAGAGGTGGATAAATATCTTTGTCAAAAATAAAAATTTCAGCAAGTTTTCCATCAACTCGTCCACGAACAACACAGTTATTTTCTGTAGGTTCAATGTGAATATCACTTGCGCGCCCCTTAATACATGCTTTTAATATAACATCAATGAGCAGTAAAATAGAAGATGCTTCTTGCTGCTCCTCAAGTGAAGTAATGGAATTTAATTCATTACGAATGTTAGTGACAAGTTCTTTGACACTGTCTTTAATTTCCATTTTTAATAGATATGCTGAAATCTGTTTATTAGTAGAAATAGCTACTTTAATAGGTTTTCTAGGAAAAAATCGTTGAAGTGATTCTTGTGCTTCAATATTAAGAGGATCTGAAAAGACAATAGTGGCACTTAGGTCATCTTGAGCAATTGGAAGTGCATCAAAACGTTGAAGTTGAACAAGGGGAACTTTTTCAGCAAGTCGATAGTCCATATCAATTGAGTCAAGATCAACAAATTCTACATCCATTATTTCTGCTAAATAGGTAAGAATTTCCTCTTCTTTTAAAAAATGGTAGTGTTTAATAATATCAAGCTTGTAGCGACCCTGTCGAATCTGTTCTACAACAAAGCGTTTAATAAAGTTTACCGATACTGCACCAACCTTTGTGAGAGTTTCTAGTACGGTGTCATCATTTAAGCCTCTAGAAGTGAGCCGATCTATCTGTTGCTGGTGTATATGATCTTTTTCTAAAAGGTCTAAAGTTACTTTATCCATTGTGTGTCCTACCAGTAAAAGTGGCGTTTAGTTAAAATTTTATCATAAAACTCTTCAATAACTATTTTATTTATCCCATGTTGCTTCTTTAGATAAAGCTCATAAGAGACTTTATCTTTTTGAGGATCATTAAAATGGTAGTGTTTTGCTCCATGCTGTGCTTTAGAGTACAAGTCAAAGACTCGAGAGAGAATAAAGCTAGTGGAAGGAAGTTTTAAATCACTAATATCATAATTGTCGGCTAAAGAGTGTAGTAGAAGCTTTTTTTGCATTAATATAATTGAAAAATAGGCAGCATTACTGCGAGCCTCTTTTGAAAATTTTAGTTTTGATATGGGAAGGTTAAGTCGATCTATATAGTCAGAATTAAGACATGCAAAAGCATAAAGTGTTACAAAGCTCTCATCTTTAGAGTTCTTATCTATAATGGAGAGGCCTGCTAAGCAAGACTCTTTGTATTTACCAGATTTATACAGGTCTATAACGTCTTGCTTCTGGTCTGCATGAGATAGTGTAAAAGTGATTATAAAAAGTATGATTAATTTCATCGAAACTCTCCGCTTCTAATGCTTCGCAATAGATTTTTTGCATTAATAGAATCACTGTTTTTAATATAGGCAATTAGAGTTTTAATTGCATCATCTCTTTTGTCTAGTTTCGCTTGGGATGATGCAAAGATTAACCAACTCTCTTCAATATTGGCATCAACATGGTTTGTATTTAAGGCGTAGTTGTATGACTTTTGATAATTTTTTATTTTATAATAATATCGTGCTAAATAGAGACCAAGGGCAGGGCTTTTATTTTCATTAAATCGACGTATGATGTCCTGAATCTCTTTTTGTGTCTTTGTGCGATTAATTTTAATACCAGCTGGTGCATTCTCTTTAGGTTGAGGCTTGGTTAAAGTCTTGGCCTCTAACAGGCTTGTATTAATCTTTGGTGGCAGTTTCTCTTGTGCTGGTGGAACGGTTGTATTGATTATTTTTTTACTATTGGTTTTAGTCTCTGTTGGTTTAGGTGAATAAGAGTTGAATTTATCTAAGAATGAGAATGACGGCTCAATTATTTTTGGTGTATACACATTTGATTGTTTTTCAGTAGATACTACAACATCTTTATTAGAAGATTGAGATGTATTAATTTTTTCTTCTTGTTTGCTACTCGTGATTTTAGGTTGCTTTACTCTATTTTGTGAAATTGTTGGCTCTATATTTACATGTAAATCTTTTTCAGTGCTCTTAGTGTTTATATTTTGATCTGTTTTATCTGTAATATCATTAGTGGGACTACTATTAATATATAGTGCAATACCAGCAATAATTAACAATATAGCTAGAAGTGAAAATAGGTAAGGATAATAACTTTTTATCTTATATGTAAGCCATTGTTGCTCTAAATCACGGACATTAAGCACGAATTAATCCTGTATGTATTGCAGCCATTTCAATATGTTTTTTAGAAATAGCAGTATAATTAATCTTAGTAGGTTGATTCTCTTCATACCAAGATAAAATTTGAAATAGAGTATAGAGTAGCTTGTTAGTATCTCTGTAATTTCCGCTTGTTGTTTTAAAGACAGATTGAATATTTTTCTCATTAAACATATTTGCAATATCAAAACAGTTTGCTTTCATCAGTTTTTTTTGAATATAGATTTTAAGTTCTGCCGAAGAGGCATTAATTAGTTCAATACTTTCCCAAATTCTGGTTTGAAAGTGCTCTTTAGCAATAATGTCTTCTTCCTCAGTTTTATGTAGAGTAACAACAAACTTAATTTTTCGTGAATCTGAAAGTAAACGAATTTTTTCCATTTGCGGTGGCGAATAGAGTTGTGCTTCATCTAAAAGCACAATTGGAGTGGTAGTATGTTTAAACTTTTCAGTAACTTCCATAAAGTTTGTGAAGTTTAAATCACTCTCTGGTGCAAAATGGTAAATATCTTTTGCTAGAGAACGCAAGAATTCACTGTCATCTAAAATGGGAGATTGGTAAAGTACAACTTTCTGAGCACGTGAAAGATCCTGATAGAGCTTACTAAGTAGCATACTCTTTCCCGTTCCTGGTTTACCATAAAGTAAAATCATCTTTAAAGGTTTCTGTACAGAATCTTTTAAAGATTGATATATTGTAGCTATACGTTCAAGCTGAACATAGTCTTTGGGATCAACGACATCTAAAAAGACCTCTTTGGGTTTTTCAAATAGATTATTTTGCATCGGTTACTTTATCTGTTTTGGCCGGAATGTTTACCATATCATTACCAATTCCCTCATAGCCTAAGTCTTTTAAGGATATGTTATTATTTTCTTTACGAATTATATGTGGTTCAATAATAATGACAAGCTCCTCAACTTGTTTAACTTTCTCTTCATAACTAAAAAAGTAACTTATTCCCGGTATGTCTCCAAGTAGAGGCACTTTATTGGCCTTGTTTGTGACTTGAGAATTAATTAACCCACCAAGAATAATTCGGTTTCCATCTTTAACCGTTACTACTGAAGCTAGTTGTCTTCTTTTTAAGTCAGGTGGCATTGTGCGGTTTTCTGAATCTCCCTCAGTCATAACTTCACGAGTCTCTGATACAGATGGGTTTATTTTGAGTGTAATGGTGTCATCACTAGAAATTTCAGGAGTGATATCGAGCAGAACACCGGCAAACACAGAGTTGACTTCATCGTTTTGTGTTGTTGCAGCAAGACCACCACCGCTTCCCTGTTGATTGGTTGACTGTTGAATTTTATAAAAATATTCGGTACCAACTGTAATAAGTGCTGGTTGATTATTTAGAGTGAGCACTTTTGGATTAGAAATTGCATAAACATCACCTTGCGTTTTTAAGAACTTAACTACTTCATTAAGAGAGCCACCTCCATTGATTTTAACTAAGCTTGAGGTACTAAAGGCTGTATTTAGTGCCCCTTCTGTAATGGTACCATCGGTATCAAACTCAGAGACATTTTTATGATTAAGACGATCTATATTCACTTCTAGGTTCTGAAGAGCATAGAGTTGAGCCCAGTCAATACCGGTACTTTTACTATCACGAAAGACAACACCAAGCATGTGTACATCAATAAGGACTTGATAGTGAACTTTTTCTTGCATGATTTTAATATATTCATCTAAACGCTTTATCTGCTTTGAAGTTGCTGTTACGGTGATGAGTCCAGCATTTTTATTAATAATTGGTTTTTGTGCATCATAATTATCTTCTGGACGGTTTAGTATCTCTTGTAGCTCATTGTCTAAGATTTCCCAAAATTTTACTTCATCTGAAGTTTCTATCTTAATGCCTGATTCAGATTTTCCATTATTAGATTGTGTGCTGGTTCCAGTGGCTCCAGTGGCTCCTGTGTCACTTGTTCCTGTTGAACTACTTAAAGTGACATCAGTACTTCCAACTCCTTTTCTTTCTGAAAGGATATAATCAATATGATAAGTTTTTGTCTGTAGGTATGAAATCTTTAAAATATTGTTTTTTAGTGTATAGGCTAGGTTATTCTCTTTTAAGACAAAGTCAAAAACCTCATGGATAGTCATATTTTTGATGTTTGTCTTATTCATAGTTTTATCTAAGATTTTCTCTGCATCATTGTCTGTGACAATAATGCTATAGTTACACTCATCAGTAATCTGGTCAATAAAGCTATTTATGGTTGTTCCTTTGGCTGATGAGATTGTAAATAGTTCATAACTACAATCAGCAAGAGCATAAGAAGGGTAGAGTGATATTGAGAGTGTAAATATAAGGGATCGGAATATTTTAATATCTCTTAAGTGTTTCATTATGGTTATCCTAGTTAATTTGAATTTTTATTTTATTGTTCTTCTCTTTTACAAAGAGCTTTAATCTGTTGTCTTTGCTTTTTAGTAGAACACTGTCGCTATTGATACGCTTTACTTTGTAGCCACGAATGGTGTCATTAATCTTGAGCCATTTCTTATCTATTAAAGCACTATTATTAAGAATTGCTGCAACTTTAAGAGGTTTGACTACTTCAGCAATCTGTGTGTGAGTTACAGTTTTTGTGTCAGGATCTGAGTCCTTAACCACTAATTTTTGATACCTTATTGGATTACTAAGTTGTGATATCTTACTATCAGCTATACCTACACGTTTAGGAAGTATTGCAGTAATTTGCTGATCCACCCACGAGAGATTGTCTGAGAAAAGGGCCGTTACGCTTATTGCTGCTATTAGCATAATCTTTAATGGTTTAAAAGTCATTCTATAATCCCCCAAACAGAGATATTGAGATCTGATGAGAGATGATTGCTAGCACTAATATTAAAATCATGTAAATCAACTACTAAAAAGCTCTGCTCTAGTGAGTTAATAAATTTTAAAGTACTACCGTAGTCACCAACTGAGTTAATAGAAATATCTAGAACATGACCAAAGGCTTGATTGTTTGTGGTAAAGCTATTTCCAAAGTCAACTAGCTTCATGCCATATTTTTTTGCATTTTTAGCAATAGAATGAATATAGGACCCCCATGTTTTCTCATCATAAAACAGGGATGATATCTGCTCAATCTGAAATTTAATATAGGAGTTATAGTCTTGATATTCCGTGTATGTTTTTTTAATTTGAGCAGTCTCATTTTCTATTTGCACAATTTTTGTCTCTGGATTGACTTGTAAATAGGCCTCATCGACTTTAATCTGTTTATCAAGAGTTGTCACCTCTTGGCGTATGGTGTTGAACTCTTTTTCAGAGCTTTCCCAAAATAGCAGATAAGAGAAGGCAAATATTCCAGCAAAAGCCATAAAATAGACAAGATATCTGTCTTTTTGTGTTTTTTTAGAAAAACTCTGGTCAATATCATATAAGAAGTCTTCAATACTTATTTTCATAATTGAGCCTTTAGTTTTCCAGTATATACCATTTTTTCACTGTCGTAAGATATCTTATTAAGAGTAAAATCAAAGTCTTTAGACTTTATTTTTGTAAGATGTTTCAGTAGAGATGTAATATCTCTATCTTTTTTTGCAACTAATGAAAATGTAAATGCTTTTGAAGTGTTGTTCTCACTATATGTGATTTCACTAAGTTGAGTGTTGTATTTATTAAACTCTTTTGTAAATTCTGTCAATATAATAGCTTTCATCGGATAGTTTACTTTTACATCATGTATTTTAATTAGAGTCTGCTTTTTATCATCATAGGCTTTCTTTTCAGATGTTAAAAGTGCATTTGCTTCACTTTTTTGCTTCTCTTTTAAGTTAATAGTCGCTTCTCTGACAACTCTTGTAGAGTGTGTTTTTTGATAGATGTCCTCAAGTATTTTAAAATGAACTTTTTCAGTATAAGTGAGACTCCAATACGCAACTGGGTATGCGAATGCAAAAAATATTGATGCAGCTAGGGCAATAATGAGCTGACCACTACTGCGCTGAGTAAATGCTGGAGGCCTATGATATGTTGTAAAGTTACACTCATAGCGTGTAAACTCATCTTGCTGAAGATAGACGTGCATTAATGCATGTATCTCATCCATATGAATGTCATCAGCTGCAAAACCGTAGTCAAATTCAAAGATGTCTGTAGCTACCCCTAAATATGTCTGAGAGTATTCATCTACACCAGGAACGTTACCTGCGTATGAGCCAATATAGATCTGATCAATATTTTCAAGATTATAGGCCCTTTTTGCATAAGTTAAAACATCATTTACATGTAAAAATGTATCTCCTAGCAATTTAATGATATGTTTTTGATACTCTTTTTTGTTTGCGCCAAGACCCTCTTGAGTCATAACTGTTATGAACTCGCTATAATCTACTTGCTCACCAAGTAGTTCACAAAATGTTTCATGCATAAAACTCATAGAGTATTTTAAAGATTTAGTATAAATAAAGTCTTGATTGTTGTAGATAGCTAAGAATGCATCGTGTTCCTGAATAAATATAAAACAGTGAACTCCGCTATCTAAGATTAACTCTTTTTGGTAAAGAGATTTAAGTAGAAGTGGTATTGGTACAATTTGATCAATATATTTGACCGCACTGACACTCTGTGTGAACTCTTCTTCTAATATTTGTGGCTCAACAATAAAAGCGTGAAAATGTCTGTTTGTCTCATCAGTAGAGTCAAAATATTCTACAAACTGGATTGAATATTCAATCGCCAAGTCAAGTGCCAACTCTTCATAAACCCTATTTTCAAGTGCGTCTTGAAGGTCTTCTTCGGGAATATTTTTGCTGATATTTACTTGTGTAGAGATAAAGCTTTTATTATTTAAAAAAGCGATACTCTGCTGTCTCTTTTCAAAATTTGGTTTTTTATCTAATTTTGCAGCGGCATCACTTACTTTATAAAAAGTCTGATTGTATGGATTTATTGAAAGGGTGCTGGTAAACTTAGACTCTTTTTCTTTTATCTTCACGTATCTACTCTTTATTAAATTGAACTAGCATTGTGCTGTATAATCTTTTTAAAGCAACTTCAGTTCCACTCTTGCTTTTTACTCTTTTAAAGAGAACAGAGTTGTTCTTACTTGATTGTAGCGGAATAAAACTTAAATGTTTTTTTTATATGTTTCAAAGGAGGCTAAAACCTGCTATTTATGGTAATTTTCTTTCTGTTTTTAGGTGATGGGTATGTTAAAGCCCATAAGTTATTTGTAACTAATCACCCTCTCTAAAAGAGAGAATTCCCCTGTATTACAGAAACAAGAGATTCAAATTCATTTAAGCCTCTTTTTCGTGAAGTATCAACAATAGATCTAATATTAGCATAATTTTTTG
>JAYEKO010000008.1:0-25117 GCA_034661055.1 Campylobacterota bacterium | reverse complement strand
GACACACCTTTTAAAGGAGAGCTTACTCTTCATAGAGATGGTCCTGGGAAAGAGGATGACTTTGATATTAGTGTTAATGGACAGAGTTTTACAAAAAACAATCTTCCCTATGGCGAATATGGTGTAAACGCTAAAACAGAGTGTGGCTGCGAAGTTGAACTCTCTACGCATTTTATCTTTGATAAGTCAACTGCCTCAGTATCTATTAGTAATCCTGATGATGCCTTAGCAGAGGTCTATCTTTCACTCGATGTTAAAGATAAAGAGCAGAAGAAAATAGTAGGTGCGCAAGTAGAAATTTTTGCTGATGAGTGTGCATCAGAAGCATTTAGCAATAGTGCGATAACAGACTCAAACGGTAATGTTCGTTTCGAAGACCTTAAGCCTGCTAATTACAAAGTTTTAGTTAATGGCAAGCTAGCTAAGACAATTCTCATTTGTGGTAATACCAATACGGTAGTCAATATAGTTGAAAATCCACTTTGGAAGTTTCACACTGCTTTTACTAGCTCTTTTCCTGGTAGTGGCTCAATGACTATTAAAAAATTCCCTATAGAAATTGATAAGATGCATGAGAGTGAATATTTTGATATTGACGAAATTAATGCAAATCTTCCTGCAGATGAACAAGTAACTCAAGATTTTATTGATAATCTTAATGCGCAAGGCACTCCAGCATTTATAGTTTTTGTAGGCAATGATTATCAATCTTACCCAGAAAATACAACAATAAGCTATAGCGGATTAGCTTACGACGATGGTCTATCTCCTCTGTTAGTATCTGCTGATGGTGTGGATTGGGCTGCTTTTAAATTTATGGAGGGTGTTCCTGATCCCTATCAAATAGGTTCTATGAGTGGAATTTCAGGGGCCGTAAGTGGTTTGGATTGTCCAGGAGCACTTCCTGCAGATTTTGAAAGTAAGGTTAAAGCTGGAGAGCCTGTCTCTTGGACTTCAGCAGGATATCAAAACAGTTGTACCTTTTTGTTTGAACCATGCGAAAATGAAGCATGTGATTAATATCTTTTTTTCTTTCTAGTTCCTTAGCTTACGCTTGGGAGCTTTTAGCCTTACATGTAAAGCTTTAGAGTCTTACATGTAAGACTAAAAAAGGATTTATTATCAAAACACTACTCACGCTATTACTGTTCATTCCTCTTATGCTCAGTGCCTCTAAATCCCTACCCTTTGAGCTTACTTACCCCACAGTAACAAAAACTCAAAAGCTCAAACAAGAACGTTACGGCAAACTACAGTTTTACTTCAAAGGCGAAGGCTATCGCTCTGCTTACGGCCATATATGGAAACAGAAATTCAACTATCCTAAATTTGAAAACGGTACGCATAAAAAAGTAGTTAGAGATTTTTTTATTCAAAGTCTTACTATTAAGCCCTCAGAGATTAACGCAGATAATTATGGACATTTTACCAAAGACGACAAAGAGTACTGGCTGAAACTTAACACTTATGCAACTTCATACAACTACGAACTTTTAGAAGTTGCAGACTTCCCAAAAATGGTCAGTTTTGACAATAATATTAGCTATAAACTCGATAAACAGTTAATGCGCAAATATGGAAAAGTGGAGATTCCTAAAAATATTGCCATTGCTCATGTGAAAGATTATGCCATTGAGCGATACTCATACAAGAGATACAACGAACACACCTTTTACTACAACAAAAAAGCTCATATTCACAAGGGGAAGTTTTGGAAACTGGACTTTAGAAACAGCGGCACAGATAAAAATTCGCATCGCTACGCTATCGCCCATGACTACAAAGCAAAAATACTAGAACTCGATGCCACGATTTTAAAAGACGAAGATAACAATATACTCTTTCGACTTGAGCACAATAATGCCATCAACTATATCTATCTCAGCGTTTATAACAAAACCTTTTCACTGACGATTATTGAAGAAGAGGCATTTAAACAGTCGCTTATCTTGACTCCCGATGCCATTAAGGCTGAGCTTGATAAAACAGGGAAAATCACTCTTGATGGGATCTTTTTTGATTTTAATAAAGCGACATTGAAACCCGAATCTAAAAAAGCGATTCTCTCAGCTGTGGCACTGATGCAGCGGTATGGTGACTTGGTGCTTTTGGTGCATGGACATACTGACAATAAAGGAAGCGACACCTATAACCACAAACTCTCCAAAGAGCGCGCTGCTTCAGTTCGAAAAGCTATTATTACTGAGGGCATTGAGAGTTCACGCCTGCAGTCCCAAGGCTACGGAGAAGAAAAGCCCATTGCTAGTAATGAGACTGAAGAGGGACGTGCACAAAACAGACGGGTGGAACTGCACAAAGTCAGCGGTGGAGATAAAAAATCTATTATCACTATTGATTTTATAAAACCACTTGAACACTCGGTTATCGCTTCAAAATATGAGTACGACAATCAAGAACTGAGTACGCATAAAACCAAGCCTTACTCTAAGAAAAAAGAGCTCGTCAATCACAAGGGGCATCTTAAAACTATTAACTATGAGATTTTAAAAGAGGGGAAAATTGACAGAAGTATCTCACGAAAAGAGATTATTAAAAATTACGAAAACATACTTGAGCTCTATAACGCTAACATCCTTGGAATCTATGGAAATGATCTTCACTTTAAGATCAAAGACCGTGGAGATGATGTAAGTGTTTATGGACGTATTGATGCTTATGATGGGAAATATAGTATTAATTTTTTGATTGAACATAAATAAACTGCGATGCCTTTTTGGAGGGATGCAGCTTACCTGTTAAAAAAAATGCAAACACAACTGACTGAGTGTAATTTTTTCCGCTTCTAACGCCGTCTAAAACTAAGTGCTTCTAAAATATGTGACTTTTCAATCTCTTTTGAAACACTCAAATCGGCAATGGTTCGTGCCACTTTTTGCACTTTTTTAATACTTCTAAACGAGAGGGCAAAATTTGCAACTGCTTTTTCTAAAATGGCTTTAGCCTCTAAACTCATGATGCAGAACCTCTCAATATCACTGTCACTAAGTCGTCCATTAAGTTCACTCTGTCCTCGTAACTTCTGTATTTTAAATGCTTCTATTACTTTTACATGTAAATCATTTGAACTCAGCGAGGAGCTGTCAGAACTCTGAACACTCTGCATCTGTACATAGAGGTCGATTCTGTCTAAAAATGGATCTGAAAGTCGGTTTTTATAACGGCTTATCTCTAAATCACTACAGCGACAGCTCTTCTCTTTACTTAGCAGATTTCCACAGGGACAAGGATTCATTGCAGCTACAAATAAAAAATCGGTCTCATACTCCACCTTTGAATTAACTCGTGCTATTCTAATTTTTCTATCTTCTAGCGGTTCTCGAAGTGCCTCTAGCGCTTTTTTAGAAAAGTGAGGAAGTTCATCAAAAAAGAGAATGCCTTTATTGGCTAAGCCAATTTCACCAATCTTAGCACGATGAGAGCCTCCGCCAAAAATACTAGCATTGGTAGCACTGTGGTGTGGTGATTGAAAGTTTCGTGTAGGCTCAAATGTGGGCTCTTTCCCTTCAAGTACATGTAATTTTGCAATCTCTAATATTTCTCTATTTTGTAGAGGTGGCATAATATTAAGCAAACGCTTGGCAATCATAGACTTTCCACACCCGGGGCTACCTTCTAAAAGTAGGTTGTGCATTCCTGCTGTGGCTATTAAAGCAGCACGTTTTGCCAACTCCTGCCCTTTTACATCAATAAAGTCATCTTGATAATTTTGCATGTAAAAATACTCTATGTCATCAATACTAATTGATGGAAAATTATCTGTTTCATCTTTACATGTAAATTCAACTTCTCCCTCTTTTAAAACAGCGACAGCTTCATTTAATGTGCTAACACCTACAAACTGAATCAAAGGGATATTTGATAGTTTTTTCATACTCTCCTGAGGAACAATAGCTTTTTGTATTACACCCTGATTGGTTAGAGAGAGAATTAGTGCAAAGAACAGTTCATTCTCTTTAACTGAGCCATCTAGTCCTAACTCACCAAAGACATACCAATCATCTAAGCTCACTTCGTCTTGGTTAAGTGCAATCAATAGGGCAATTGGCAGATCAAACTGGGAGCCCTCTTTTTTAATATCTGAAGGGGAGAGATTCACGGTCACACGTTTTGGCGGGAATTTATATTCATTACTTAAAAGAGCCGATTTTACACGCTCTTTTGACTCATTAATTGCAGTATTGACAACTCCAACAATTCCAAATGAGGGCAATCCTTTTGTAAACGTTGATTCTACATCAACACTAACTGCTTCAATACCTTCAAATGTTGCACATTTTAACTGTTTCATTTAATTATTATACTGTTTAAAATACGATTATGATTAAATCTTTCAGTTTGCAATATAATGCTACGGCTTTTTAGTTAATAGAGTCCGATAAAGTGTTGTTAATATTACTAACACTACTATAACAGCAACAATAATCCAAGGGGCATATTCACTAAAACTACTTGCCCACTCTTGCAGTGATGAGAGAAAAAAAGCCCAACATACTGTTGCTACTAAAGTTCCTACTAAAACAACACTTAACGTTATAAAGTGTCGTAGGCCCATTAAGTAACCTATAGCACACCCTACAATGGGACCAGTCATCCAAAATGGAAACCATACAAACAGAAGTAAGCCAAATATCCCATATTTATGGATACTCTCATGATATTTAGCCGCATAAGACTTACTACTCTCTACCCAACTCTTTAAAAATCCAAAATCAATAAACCTCTTCCAGCTCAAAACAAAGAGAGGATAGAGCAGAAATACCATTACCGCCTCAATATAAAAATTAAAGAAAACAACTACTTCGTAAGAGAGTCCTGCTGCGAGTCCAATACTAAGACCAGCAGCTCTTCCAAAGATAACATTACTAACACTCATAGCAGCAATGGTTTTATAATACTCTTGAAAATAGAAAAATATAGCACCAAGAAGAACAAAATATAGAAGGAGCAAAAAAACGCCTAGTGCAAAAATTTTACCCTCATTTGAGTTTAAAATCTTTTGCAGCAGGCTAAGAGTATTCATCTCTTAAAAATACTACGAGGCTTTTTTGGCTTTTTGAGCCTTTTTATACTCTTTTTCAAACTTTTTACGTCGAGAGTAAGAGAGTTTTTCTATGAAGAGTTTCCCATGTAAGTGGTCCATCTCATGCTGTACAGCAATGCTTAATAGCTCATTGGCATCTAACAGATGTTCATTTCCATAACGATCTACATACTCAATGGTAATGGTCTCAAACCGCTCCACATCTTCATAAAACCCTGGAATTGAAAGGCACCCTTCTTGGTAGAACTGTGAACCTCTTGAAGCAGTAATTTTTGGGTTAATAATCTCTAACAGATTCCCTCTAAGCTGCTCATCATTCTCGTCTGGTATGCTAATAATGAGCGCATTAATAGGATTTGCAACTTGAATTGCTGCGAGGCCTAGCCCGTTAGAGCTTACCATTGTGTCATACATGTCATCTAAAAATTTATGTAGCACATCATCAAACTCGGTCACATCTTTAGACTGTAACTTCAGGCGCTTATCTGGATAGACTACTATATCTAATTTCATATTTTAATGTCTCTTTTCACTGTAAACTATGTAGGGTATTTTATCATCCGTTCCGGCCTCAGCCATAGCATCTAATGCATGAACCAATATCTCTTCTGCTTCTAATTCAGGTAACACTTCTGCTACACCAATAGCAGATTTAAGATGAATCTCTTTCTCTCCAAGGAAAAAGTTACTTGCATCAATTAACTCAAAAAGACGATCTGCTGCTTTTTTTGCGCTCTCTAAATCGGTATGTTTTAAGATCATCATAAAAATTCCATTTTCAAAATGCGCTACAATGTCACTTCGACGCGATGTTTTCATTAAGAGTTTTGCAATGGTCCGTGTCACTAGAAAAAGTGATTTTTCACTATCCATTTTAGCTTTAAGCGAATCTGCAAGTTCAATGGCTAAAAATGAGCTTTTATGCTTAAATTCAACTACCATTTTAATCTCTTGCGTAAGTTTAGTTAGTAAGTAACGTTTATTATGTATGCCGTAACGATTATCAAATATAGTCTCATTTTCAACATTTTTAACAATGTCTGCGGTCTCACTGTAGAGATCTTTCATATGTGTAATCTGTTTTTTCAAAATACCATTTAGCTTATTAATATCATTTTCTAATGCATTGACGGTAAGCATAGCACTTTTATGTTCTGGATTATCTGTGAGTGAACTTTTGGTTTTTTCCAAGACTTTTGTCATTAAAGCCATATTTTTATAGAGGGTGGCAGAGACCTGAAGGATATTCTTTATTGAAGAGAAACCTTTTTTTAGACTTTTTTCAAGTTCAATACTTGTCTCTTCGTCATTATTCTCTTCAAGTTCCAAAATGCTTTTAATCTGCCGGCGCAAAGAGCTGCTTTTCTCTTCTAAAAGTCGATCAAAATAGAGGCCGAAATTATTGGGAGTTGGTGGAAGATTGTCTCGGATTAAAGCAGCCAAGACCTCATTGGAAAATATTTCTAAATCACTTGTAGGGTCTTCCAATTCTGATGTTGTCACACCAGTGTCTCTTTGCTCTTGCATAATCTACCACCTATATTTAGTGAAAACTATTTCTCTTTTTTAGTTAACACTTCATCTATCATACCGTACTCTAGAGCTTCTGCTGCGCTCATAAAATTGTCTCTATCGGTATCTTTTTCAACACGTTTTACTGTCTGTCCTGTATTAGATGCAATTATCTTGTTGAGTTCTGATTTCATACGCAAAATCTCTTCAGCTTGAATTGCAATATCTGTTGCCTGACCCTGTGCGCCTCCAAGAGGCTGGTGAATCATAATACGAGCATGAGGTAGAGCATAACGCTTACCTTTAGTACCTGAACTTAGCAAGAATGCTCCCATAGATGCCGCTTGACCAATACAGATAGTAGCTATATCTGGACGAATATAGTTCATTGTATCATACATTGCCATACCGGCAGTGACAACACCACCTGGTGAATTAATGTAGAAGTATATATCTTTTTCTGGGTCTTCAGCTTCTAAAAAAAGCATCTGAGCCACAATTGAAGAGGCTACTGCATCATTAACCTCACCACTTAACATGATGATTCGGTCTTTTAATAGGCGCGAGTAGATATCGTAAGAGCGTTCACCACGCCCTGTTTTTTCTACTACATACGGGATATAACTCATAAATTTACTTCTCTATTTTAGTGTTTAGTAGCTTACTAAGTACTTTATCTTCAACCATTGCCATCTGAACCGCTGGCAAATAACCTGATTCTTGGTAATGCTTGTAAGCAGCTTGTGGATCTTGACCTGTCTGCATCGCTTCATAGTAGATAGTCTGCATAACTTCTTGCTCTTCTACTTTTATATCTTCTTTCTTAGCTAGTGCATCAACAATAAATGTTGCTTTAACTGAACGCACTGCATCATCACGTAGTGATTCACGAAGCTCTTGAACTTTTTGGGCATTTTCTTTAAGCTCATTAAGTTCTGCCTCTTCCATTTCACCTGCTTTTTTGTTAAGCGCCATATCCATCTCTTGCTCTACAACAAATGCTGGAAGTGAAAGCTCAGTATTAGTCACAAGCGCATCTAGTAGTGATGGCTTTAGCTCATCTTGGTAAAGTTTAGAAAGTTTCTCATTAAGAATCTGCTCTTTTACTTTTTCCTGAAGCATTTTAAGATCTGCACCCTCTTCACCTGGTAGCATTTTTTGAGCAAGTTCGTCATCTACAACAACCTCAGCTTTAACTTGAATACCATTTACTTTTACTTTAAACTCAGCATCTTTTCCAGCAAGCTCTTCTCCCCCGTAATTTTCAGGGAATGTTACTTTTACTACTTTATCTTCATCTTTTTTCATGCCAACAACTTGCTCTTCAAAACCTGGAATAAATTGACCTGAACCTAGAACCAATGCGAAGTTTTCAGCTGTTCCACCGTCAAATACAACGCCATCAACAGAACCTTCAAAGTTAATAACTGCAGTATCTCCATCAACAAGAGCACGATCCTCTTCAACATCTACAACACCAGCGTTTGAAGCAGCAAGGTCTTCAATACGAGCGTCAATGTCTTTACTCATAATGCGTGGTTTTTTGAAATCTGGAACTAAAGCAGCATAATCACCAAGCTCTACTTCAGGACGAATAGCAACTTTAATTTCAACAGCAATACTCTCATCGCCTTTTTCAAATTTGGTCACCTGCGGCTCACCAATTAGAGAGTCGTTAGCAATACTCATCTCATTAAGACCTTTACCTAAAAAGTCACGAAGTGCTTCACCCTCAGCATCTTGAACAAGCTTTTCACCATACTGTTTTTTAACAGCACTTACAGGAACTTTACCTTTTCTAAAACCGGCAACACTTGTTGTTTTTGCTAAATGTTTAGCGATTTTCTCAATATGAGTCTCAACTTCTGAATTAAGGATTGTTCCTGTAATTTCTGCATTTGCACTATCGATCTTGTTTGTCTTAATGTCCATCTGTTTCCTTTGCTTTACGCTTTTACTACAGTTTACATGTAAAAGCACTGCTATATAATTTTGCGCAATAATACCAAAAAATTGCTAATAAAGTGCTAAGGTGCTTTTTTAGCTCTCTTTAATATCTCAAACTCATCCTCTCTAAGCAGCCCACTTTTAACTAGTTTTGAAAGCTCTATAACTCTTTTTTCTGCATCGCTAAGAGGAACTTCTTCTTTTGCTGATGCTGGCTCTTTAACATAGTTTCTCGCATGTTTTCGTGATATAACAAAAGAGACAACTCCCATAACAGCAAAGACAGAGACAAATAATATGGCTTCTGTATAAATACCACTTAACTCATCACTGCTGACATCTTTTGCTTGCAACAAAGCTCCTGCCAATAAAGACACAGACAACCATTTCATTACCATACTTTTTTTCATTAGACTTTAATACTCCGTACTCGAAATTCTCGCCCTTTAATATTTTTTGTCTGTAAAATATTGAGAGCTTTCTTTGCTATCTCGTTAGGAATGGCAACATAGGCGTATTTGTCATATACTTTAATATTTCCTATCTGATTTCCTGCAATACTTTTATCTGCAGTAAGTGCACCTACAATGTCACCAGGACGGAGCTTATCTTTTTTACCGCCTGATATGAAAAGTGTGCTCATCTTAGAGTGGACTTTGTACTCTGCCTTAGTGTCAAGCAAATCAAGATTTTTACATGTAAATTCATCCATGAGATCTAAAATATCTTCATCTCCACTACATAAGCTCACTGCCAGCCCCTCTTTCTCTGCACGTCCTGTTCGTCCAATACGATGCACATAGACTTCAATATCAAACGGCAGTTCATAGTTCACCACCATATCGACCGCTTCAATGTCTAGACCACGAGCTGCTACATCAGTAGCCACCAAGACATTACAGCTTCCATTAGTAAAGAGGGTTAAGGTCTCATCTCGGTCAAACTGCTCCAAATCACTGTGAATAGCAAGAGCATCAATACCGCTATCGTAAAGTTTATCAGCAATCTCATCACAGGCAATTTTAGTGTTACAAAAAATAATGACACGCTCTTTTTGGTAATTTCCAAGCAGTAAAAAAAGTGCCTTACGTCGAAGTTCATCACTACAGCTGTAAAACTCCTGTTTTATTTGAGTAGGAATAGTCTCACTTTTTACATGTATATTAATGGGTTCATTTAAAATTCCCTCTGCCAAACTCTTAATCTCATCAGAAAATGTCGCTGAAAAAAGCAGTGTTTGCCGCTTTTTAGGAACTTCATTAATTATGGAGACAATATCATCATAAAAGCCCATATCTAGCATTCTGTCGGCCTCATCTAAAACCAGAGTATTGACATGTTCAAGATTCAATGACTCTTTGTCAATATGTGCCTGCAGTCGTCCCGGAGTTCCCACAACAATGTGTGCCCCATGAAAAAGAGAGTGGGTCTGCGCTCGCATAGGAGACCCACCGCACAGCTCCAAAATTTTAACATTATGCAGTGCTCGTGCCGCACGACGAAGTTCTGCTGCCACTTGAGCAGCAAGTTCTCGTGTCGGACAGATAATAAGAGACTGAATTCTAAATTTTTTTACATGTAAATTTGAAAGCACCCCTAAACCAAAAGCAAGTGTTTTACCACTTCCTGTTTTTGCCTGAGCAATAACATCTTGTCCCTCTAAAATAAAGGGCAGACTCTCCGCTTGAATAGGTGTCATCTCTTGAAAACCAAGGGTTTCTAAATTACTAAGTAGTTTCTCTTGCAGTGGTAGTTGCGAAAATTTATTTGACATCATCTCTCTCTTTTAGCTCTTTTTCAAGCTTCATAATTTTACTAATATAGCGCTCTTTTCTAATTTTTGCACCTTTAAAAACAGGAAGTGTTAAATCGGGATAGGCACCATTCATTCCTTTACCATCATCACCATGACAGCCGCCGCAGTTACCGTTGTAAAACATATTACCCTCCTGCAGATATTCCGGATAAATTGGTATTTTATTACCTAAGCTAAGCACATAAGATGCAATTTTTTTCACATCCTCACCCTGAGCATAGCCGGCATCCATTACCCCAGCCGGCATTTTTAGTACATCAGAACCATTTTCTATGACATGCTCAATATATTTTTGACAACACATTGCCGTCCCCGTCTCCTTAACAACACGCTTAAGCTCATTAAGTTCACTCAACGTAAGTGCCGGACTAAAAATTTTTTCATTTTTCAACTCTACACTGCACGCTGGTGTATTTTCTTCTGGCTTTTTATCACATCCTGAGATGACAATAGCTATTATCGTCAATAAAATAATTAAATTTGCTTTCATAAGCAAAATTATATCACTGTTTTTAGCTAGCACCTGCTATCATTTTACAATAACAAATAAATTCGAGGTTCAAAGTGAATCAAAAAAACGATGTAGCTTTCCATGAAGCTGTAAAAACAATGATGCGAAGTGTTGGTGAAGACCCAACAAGAGAAGGGCTTGTTAAGACGCCTGAGCGTGTGGAAAAAGCGTACCAATTTATCTTTGGTGGTTATCAGCTTGACCCTAAAGAGGTGTTGGAGTCTGCTCTGTTTACCAGTTCTAATGATGAGATGGTATTAATTAAGGACATTGAACTCTACTCAACCTGTGAGCACCACCTATTGCCAATAATTGGACGCGCTCATGTTGCCTATATTCCTGATGGTAAAGTAGTAGGACTCTCTAAAATTCCGCGAGTTGTCGATATTTTCTCTCGCCGTATGCAGATTCAAGAGCAACTCACCGAACAGATTGCCGAAGCGATTATGCAGACTATTAAGCCAAAAGGTGTTGCTGTCGTTATTCAAGCGCGGCATATGTGCATGGAGATGCGCGGGGTTGAGAAGATTAATTCTACCACAACATCAAGTGCACTTCGTGGTCTCTTTAAAAAAGATGAGAAGACCCGTTCAGAATTTTTTAACCTCATCAATGCTCCAGCTGGAACACGTTACTAGACTATGCCTCTACGCGCACTAAAAGATCGGATTAAGAAGCAAGAACTCTGTGTTAAGTTTGGTTCTGTAACCAAAATTAGTTCTACAATCATTACTGCTCAAGGATTACAGGTAAGTATTGGTGATACAGTTACCATTGAATCACAGATTAATCAAGACCAGACCATGGGTATGGTCACAGAACTTGACGGTTTAAAGTTCTTTATTACACCTTTTAGTTTTATTGAAGGATTTCGAACTGGTGACAAGGTCTTTTTAAATCAGGGAGGCATGAGCATTCCTGTTGGAGATGCTCTACTTGGTCGTGTGGTTGACCCTTTTATGAATCCTATTGACGGCAAAGGGCCAATTAGCTCTTTTAAACGAGCTCCTATTTTAAAAGCTCCTATTGAAGCGATGAAGCGTGGAATGATAGAGAAAGTCTTCTCTGTTGGTGTTAAAAGCATTGATGGTCTTCTAACGTGTGGCAACGGACAAAAGCTCGGGATTTTTGCAGGAAGTGGTGTAGGCAAATCAACCCTTATGGGGATGATTGTACGCGGTTCACAAGCTCCTGTTAAAGTAGTAGCACTTATTGGTGAGCGTGGTCGTGAGGTTCCTGAGTTTATTCAGAAAAATCTAGGTGGCAACTTGGAAAACACCGTTATTATTGTCGCAACCAGCGATGACTCTCCGTTAATGCGTAAATATGGTGCGTTTTCTGCCATGAGTGTTGCTGAGTACTTTAAAAATCAGAACAAAGATGTTCTTTTCATTATGGACTCTATTACCCGTTTTGCTATGGCACAACGTGAAATTGGTTTAGCATTAGGAGAACCTCCAACATCTAAGGGTTATCCACCTTCATCTCTAACACTATTGCCACAACTTATGGAACGAGCAGGAAAAGAGGACGGTAAAGGCTCTATTACAGCATTTTTTACTATTTTGGTGGAGGGAGATGACATGAGTGACCCCATTGCTGATCAGTCCCGTTCTATTTTAGATGGGCACATTGTCCTCTCAAGAGAACTCACCGACTTTGGAATCTATCCACCCATTCACATCTTAAACTCAGCGTCACGGGTCATGAATGACATTATTACCCCCGAACATTTTGAAGCGGCAAAAAAATTTCGAAAACTCTACACACTTTTAAAAGAGAACGAGATGCTCATTCGTATTGGCGCCTACACGAAGGGAACAGACAAAGAGTTGGATGAAGCTATTGATAAGAAAGCAGCAATGGAGCGTTTTATGTCTCAAGGCTCTACCTTTCAGCTTAACTTTGAGGAGACTTCTGATGGTCTTATTGATATTATGAGGTAAATAAACTTAACTACACCAATCTTTTAAGCATAACCTAACATCAGATTAACTATTATGTCATTACTTATAAAAAGACAAAATTTGTCTGCTTTAAAACAGTAGCCATTTTTAGAGGAATATTATGCAAGTTTATATGGACAACAACGCAACTACAATGACTGATCCAAAAGTAGTTGATGTGATGATGCCTTTTTTTAGTGAGCGTTATGGTAACCCTAACTCACTACATAAATTTGGTACATCAACACACTTAGCGTTATCAAAAGCAATTGATCAGACCTATACAGCTATTAATGCTGCCGATGCTGATGATATTGTTTTTACAGCGTCAGCTACGGAATCTAACAACTGGGTGCTTCAAGCAATCTGGATTGATAAAATCTTAAATGGTGACAAGAACCATATTGTTACAACAGAGGTGGAACACCCATCAATTCTTTCTACATGTAAATTTTTAGAAGAAAATGGTGTAAAAGTCACCTATCTTCCTGTTAATGAACAGGGGATTGTTGAAGCACATACGGTTAAAAATTTCATTACGGACAAGACTGCTCTTGTTTCCATTATGTGGGCAAGCAATGAGACAGGAATGATTTTCCCAATTAAAGAGATTGGTGAAATATGCAAAGAAAAAGGAATTCTTTTTCATACTGATGGCGTTCAAGCTGTAGGCAAGATCCCCGTTGATATGCAAGATGTACATGTAGATTTCATGTCGATGTCAGCACATAAATTTCACGGCCCAAAAGGAGTTGGAGCACTTTACATTAAAGACTCTCAAGCACTCACTCCATTAATGCACGGTGGCGAACAGATGGGTGGTCGTCGCTCTGGCACACTTAATGTTCCTTACATTATAGGAATGGGTAAAGCTTTAGAGCTAGCGACACAGAACATTACTGAGACAATGGCATCGATTCGTAAAAAACGTGACCGACTAGAAGATGCACTACTTGAGTCTTTAAAAGATGTATTTGTAGTAGGTGAACGCGACAACCGTACACCAAACACCATCTTAATCTCTATTCGTGGAGTTGAGGGTGAAGGAATGTTATGGGATCTTAACAACTCACTTATTGGTGCTTCAACAGGTAGTGCTTGTGCGAGTGAAGACTTAGAGGCAAATACCGTAATGTTAGCAATTGGCGCAGATAACGAACTGGCACATACCGGTATTCGTCTGAGTCTTAGCCGTTTTACAACAGACGAAGAGGTTGATTATGTAATTGGTGAGTTTAAAGACGCTGTAGCAAGACTACGTGCTATTTCAAGCTCATATGCAACCGTAGGACCAACTCCAGGCGGAGAAACTCAAGCGTGTGATTTAATTCACCACTAAATAAAGGAGACCACTAAAATGGCAAAAGATAATTTATTAGGCGGCTCTTTATGGGACGCATATTCAGATAAAGTTACAACACTTATGAATAACCCGCAACACCAAGGTGAGATTAGTCAAGAAGAGGCTGAGTCTCATGGTAATCAACTTATTGTTGCTGACTTTGGAGCTGAAAGTTGTGGCGATGCGGTACGTCTATATTGGGAAATTGATCCTAAGACTGACACAATTGTTAACTCAAAATTTAAGAGTTTTGGCTGTGGTACTGCCATTGCAAGTTCTGATGTTATGACAGAACTATGTATGGGTAAAACTGTTGATGAAGCAGTTAAGATTACAAATATTGATGTTGAAATGGCACTTCGTGATGATCCCGACACTCCAGCGGTTCCTCCTCAAAAAATGCACTGTTCAGTAATGGCATATGATGTTATTAAAAAAGCAGCAGGACTTTATAAAGGTGTTGATGCAGAAAGTTTTGAGACAGAGATTATTGTTTGTGAATGTGCAAGGGTAAGTCTAGGCACTCTTCAAGAGGTAATTCGCCTTAATGACCTTACAACGGTTGAGCAGATCACGGACTACACTAAAGCTGGTGGTTTCTGTAAGAGCTGCATTAAGCCAGGTGGCCATGAAGAGAAAGATTACTACCTTGTTGATATTCTTGCAGACACACGCAAACAGATGGATGAAGAGAAGATGGCAGCTGCAGCTGATGCAGCCATAGATGCCAACGCTACAGGTAATTTTGAAGCGATGACTCTAGTTCAGCAGATTAAAGCAATTGATGCGGCAATCGATGAGAGTGTACGTCAATTTTTAGTAATGGATGGCGGAAATATGGAGGTAATCGATATTAAGGCTACTGATGATAACATTGATGTTTATATTCGATATCTTGGAGCCTGTAACGGCTGTGCCAGCTCAACAACAGGTACACTCTACGCTATTGAAAACACCCTTAAAGAGAAGCTTTCTCAAAAGATTCGCGTACTGCCTATTTAACACTTTCGCTCTTTTAAGAGCGAAATCTACATTATGCCTTGATTGGCAACTCAATATAAAATATACTACCTACACCCACTTCACTCTCAATCCATATACGTCCATGATGCAGATCCATAATACGCTTGGCAATGGCAAGACCAAGACCGGTTCCTTTAATAGCATATTTCTGATGTTCTTCAACCTGAGTAAACGGGTCAAACAGTGTTGGAATCAACTCAGCATCAATACCAAGTCCACTATCTTTAACACTAATACTATGAGCTTTTTCACTGTAGCTGTAGCTTATATCAACTTGTGAATTATCATCTGAAAACTTAATAGCGTTGGTTATTAAATTAATTAGCACCTGTTTTATTAATTGAGCATCCATAAAGATATCCACCTCTACATCAGGAGTCACAATAGAAATAGACTTTTTCGCGGCAGAAGGTTCTGTTAGTAAAACTGCCTCACTAATAACACTCTGGAGTGTGCAAAGAGATGGATTATACTCCATCTTGCCCGCCTCAATTTTAGAAAAGTCAAGAATAGTATTGACTAGTCCAAGCAAGTTATTTCCTGAGATATTAATTTTTTCTATATAGCTTTTCACCTGATCTGACGTGTCAGGTTTCATCATAAGAATCTGTGAAAATCCAATAATTGCATTGAGTGGTGTTCGCAGTTCATGACTCATATTTGCTAAGAACGTACCCTTGGCCCGTTCACTAGCTTTGGTTTGTTCTAGTGCAATAATTTGAGGAGTAATATCGTAGCGCAGTGCCAAATACTCTAAGATTTCACCTTTGGCATCAAGTATAGGCACTATTGTTGCCTGTACATAATAGCTCTCATCATCTTTAGTTCTGTTTTGAATGGTTCCATGCCAGATTTTCTTTGCTTTAATGGTCTGCCATAAATTTTTAAAAACTTCATTGGAAACCTCGGGACTACGCACCATGCTATGTGAATTTCCAATTAACTCACTTTTACTAAAACCAGATATTCGTACAAACTCATCATTAACATAGGTAATGATTCCCTTAGAGTTAGTTTTAGAGACTATGGCCCCAGCATCGACAGCTTTTTTGTATTCAAAAAGAATTTTATTACTCTGAATCAACTCACTCGTCTGTTTTTGTACTTCGTTATTGAGTTTATCATTAGCTTTTCCTAGCTCTTTATGCCTTAGGTACATCAAAGTACCAAAAAGAATAAGCAAGTTAAAAAGAATAAAATAGAGTACATATTCTGCAATTGACTCATTAAAACTATACTGTTTTTGCAGTGGAGTAATGACCTCAATAATACCACGAACATCACCAATTTTCCAATCATCTTTTGGAGTATCTGCACGGGTATTATGGCACTCTACACATACAGGTGAATAGAAAATATCTGCTAAAGCAACACGCAGCACTGGCTTTGAATCAATAGTCTCTTTTTTAACGTAGGTCTGATTAGGGTTTTTATTTAAATAGCTTAGTGCATGTTTCTCAAAACTATCAAGAACACGATGAGAACGATTTGGAAAAGGGTACCCGCTATACATCTTAATTGAACCTTTGGAACCTTGTGTAATGAGTTCACTTATATCATGTAGCGTGGTAGCAGGAAGAGGAACAGTATTGTTATGGTCTTTGTGATCATAATTTACATGTAAATCAGTTTCACTATTAATTTTAGAGATAACATGATCCGTATAGTAGGATCGAAACGTACGTATATAACCTACTAACTCTTTGGCTTTTTCAGTCTCTCGTTCAATGGTACCCTTATCTGATATATACGGAATAAGTGTAATAATACCCACCACCATCAGCGAGGCTATCATCAAAATAGGAACAACAATACTGTTTTTAAGCAATAACTTCCACATTTTTTAGCTCCCTCCTTTTAACAAGGCACATATATTATTAATATCATCTTTATTTAAAATACTCTGTAAATTACTAAATCCATCGAGTGACTTTGAGATATGCATACCATTTTCAGCTGAAATCACTATGCAGGTAATATTAATATTCTCATCTTTCATGTACTTTAACACCTCTGAACTAACCCCATCTAAGAGAAAGTAGTCAAGTATGACAAAATCAAACTCTCTATTCTCGTAAAGTATCTCTTTTGCTCTATTTACGGTATTTGTAAATGTCAAGCTGTAGTGCTCTTTTAAATTCTCAGCTATTATATTTTGATATTCTACACTGTCTTCTACCACCAGTACTGTTTTATTACCAGCGGCCTCATTTACCGTGTAGGTATGCGAATCAACAGCAGGTGTTGGTATTGAAACATAAAAACAGCTCCCCTCTCCCTCTTCACTCTCAGCCCAGATTTTTCCTCTATGCAGCTCTTCAACAATCTTTTTACTGATCATAAGACCAAGTCCTGTACCTTTTTGCTCTTTTTGATAAACATTTTCAATCTGAGAAAACGGTTTAAACAGCTCTTGTTGCGCTTTTTTAGATATTCCAATTCCGCTATCACGCACTTCAAAAATATACTCTTTTGATGCTTTATCGTACCTCATGTCCAGTGTAACAGTTCCACCATCAGGCGTAAACTTAATCGCATTAGTCAGCAAGTTAATAAGTACCTGTTTAAATAGAGTTGGATCAAGCATAATATTTAAAGACTTTATGTTTGGATAGCTTACATCAATATTTTTTTTCTCTGCAAGTGGTGTTGTTAGTACAATTACCTCTTTTATTATCTGCTCAATTGCACTTAGCTTAGGAGTGAACTGCATCTTTCCAGCCTCAAGCTTTGCAAAGTCTAAAATAGTATTGACCAGATCTAAAAGATTATTTCCTGCAATATGTATTTTATCTACATACTTCTTGACATTATCAGGTGTATCGGCACGAGACATAATAATTTGAGAAAACCCAATAATAGCATTAAGTGGCGTTCGCAGCTCATGAGACATATTTGCTAAGAAAATATCTTTTGAGCGGTTAGCACTTTCAGCTTTCTCTGCAAAATGAGAAAGTGAACGCTCTCTTTTATGTATGAAAACGTTCATCTCCAGTGCTTCAAAAAGAAGTTGAAACATCTCTTTTAAATAAGAGGACTCTATTGTATCTTTTATGTTTAAACCAATATAGACGGGATCTTTTTCAGAAGCTATCGTTTTTACAATATCAAAACTATCACTCTGCAATCTATCTGAACCTATAACAATATTTTTTATAGCCCAAGAGAAGTTACTCTCAATATTGTGTTTAATTGTGTCTGTCAAATAGTTTTTTTGCCCATCAATAGATGTATTCCCACCAATATAGAACACTTCAGTTAGTGACTTTATGGACTGTATTCCTGATTTTAAGGCTAAAAAACTTTTATTACCATAAGCTTGCATCGGCTTTGATACCGAACTAATCAGCTCTTTAGTTATAGCATTCATCTCATCAATAATAAGATCTAAATTTTCTGCTGTAGCACTTAAGAGTTCTCTATAGTTAGTATGCCATTTTACATGTAAACGCTCTATCTCTTGAATATCCATCCCAAAATTCTTTAGAAAATCGTGATTGTCTTTTAACTCTACAATAGATTTTCCCATAGCACATTTTGTATGATCTGCTTCTATTTCTGTCTCTAGACTACCAAATGGCATATTATTGGATTGTAACTTAAGAATCTTGTTCATGTTGACTTCATGAAACTGTGTAATACCATAGAGATCATCTAAGACTTTCAGAAACTCCCTATTGCGATCCTCTTCTTTTAGCTTTTTTCGCTCCTGAGAATAGAAACTCTCATTCATAATTGATTCTGCAATAGCAAGTACTTTAAAAATAATACCTAAAGAGTCTCTTAAAAGCTGATTGCTTAGCGATAACTTTAATATAATTTGATTAATTGAATAAAACCCATAGCTCACTTTTGCTGGCGGTAGTTTTATTGAGTGGTGAATTAACCCAATATACTCAATTCTATGCATATACGCTTCATTCATAGGAGCATTAAAAAGAAATACAACAAACTCTTTTATCTTCTTAAGCAGAAGTGCGCCATCTTTATCTGCTAAAAAAGCTATTAATTTGGTATTTGGCTTAAGATATGAGCGGTAGAACTCATCAACTACAACAGATGAGAGTGAGACGATATGTGATTTTAAGTTCTCTCTTTCAATCCTGTCTTTATCACTAAAACTGAAGTCATCCAAAAAATCATCTAATACTTTCATGTTATACCTTTATGTACTTCTCCAGCACTCTTTGTAGTTCATTTAAATCAATTGGCTTTGAAACATAGTCACTGAAACCGTGCATCAGTATTTTATCTTTATCTCCAGTGACAGCTAATGCAGTAACTGCAATAACAGGCATTGTAAAACCCAGCTCTCTTAGTTTGGTAAAAAACTCAAAACCGCTCATTTCAGGCATGTCGATATCACTTAAAATAAGTCCATACTGCTCATGACTGCCCTCTTCTAAAGACTTAACAGCAGAGTCATGTATTGCCACCTCTACATTTGGAAAAAGAATTTCAATCATATCTTGAAGTACCATATAGTTAAACTCATTGTCCTCTACGATTAAGACTTTCATTGCTTCGTCTCTTCAATTAGGTCTAATATGGAGTGGTAGTTATCATCATCTGGAAACTTATCTCTAATCTCTAAAAAGTCATCTAGGTTATCTAAGAAAAGATTTAACAGCACCGGATCAAAATGCTCTCCTGATGACTCTTTCATAATAGAGAGGGTCTTTTCAAGTGGCATCGCATCCTTATAGACTCGTTTAGAGCTTAGTGCATCAAAGACATCAGCAATAGCCACAATTCGGGCATATAGATGTATGTTTTCACCTTTAATACTGTTAGGATAACCCGTACCATCATACTTTTCATGATGCTCTAGTGCTATTATACGACCCGCTTTTAAAACAGGAAAAGCGTCTGAATCTTCAAGCATCTTGGCACCAATTTCTGAATGTTTTTTCATTATTTCAAACTCATTACCGACAAAACGTCCCGGCTTTAGAAGGATTTTATCTGGAATACCTACTTTTCCAATATCGTGCAGAGGAGCGGCATATAAAACGAGTTCACACTCGGCATCATCTAATCCATAAAGTCGTGCCAAATGCTCTGAGTAATAGCTCATTCTTTTAATATGGCCGCCTGTCTCTAAGTCACGAAACTCAGATGCTCTTCCTAAACGGATAGAGATCTCATATTCTGTCTCTTTAGCAAGAGTCAAGCTTTTCTGCAGATCTTGGGTGCGCTCTTGCACCTTTTTCTCCAACATCTCATTATGTCTGTTTATCTGTAGTTGGTATCTGCTTATTTTTGCATAGTTGAGTGTTCTTAATTTTAACTCTTCAATATTATAAGGTTTAGTAATGAAATCACTAGCCCCTTTTTCAAACGCTTCTAGCTTTTTCTCTGGATTTGCTGTAACCATTAACACAGGTAGCTTCGAGTTTTTTTCATCGGCACGAATCTTCTCAAGCACTTCTATGCCGTCCATATCAGGCATACTAATGTCTAATAAAACCACATCAAATTTAATTTCTGAGATTAGCTCTATGGCTTTAAAACCATCTTCTGCAAAGGTAAGGTTTACGTGACTTTGTTCTTCTAAAGCCGCTTCTATAAGATCTAAATTAAATGGCTCATCATCTACAGCCAGTATATTAATAGTGTCCATAATCACCCCACTTTATTATTATGCTAAGTATGCTAGCGATTTAATGGTTAAAGTACGCTTTTGGAGCCTTTTTAAAAGTTTTTATCGAACCAGTTTGCTACTTCACTTCTTATGGTATGGCGCAGTTGTATTCCCGCAACAAAGTCACTGTTTTGTGCTTTATTTAGCAGTGTTACCAGCGCATTTCTCTTCTTTGAGAGAAAAGGATGATCAATCTGACGAGTATCTCCCATAACTGCTAAACGGGTATCGCTCCCCATACGAGTACCGATTAATTTTAATGTTGCATTGGTCATATTTTGTGCCTCATCAATAATGACAAATTTGCGTGAAATGGTTGTACCGCGCATATGTGCAATATCCATCACTTCAATATTGTGCTTTGCCATAAAAAGCTCTGTAGAATTTTCTCGTTTTACTGAGTTGACATTACCTGTATATTCAACTTGAGAATCTATTGAACGCTGGGTTTGATTTTCAATGGTAAAGTTAACTGCAGAGTAAAGTGGATACATAAAATAACCAAGCTTCTGCTCTTCATCTCCTTTTCTAAAACCCAATTCTGATTGCTGGTCTGTTGAGGTCACTGTATTTCTGGCATAAACAATACCATCAACTACACCATCATTATAAAGCTCGAGTCCAGCCTGCAAGGCAATAAGCGTCTTCCCAGAACCTGTAGAGCCTGCAATAACAGTAATGTAGTTCCGTGGATGCGTTAGCATTGAGTAGTAAAACTTCTGTTCTAAATTAATAGGTCGCACCAACATTTCATTAAAATGTTCTCCAAAACGTTTGTCAAATTCACACCACTCTAAATTATTATTGAACATCAGAGCATATTTCTGAATTCCCGTCTCATAAATCTCATTGTTTTGGCTTTTTGCTTCTTCAATAAAGGTCAATTGTTCAAAATTGTAATGCTCGTCTTTATCTACATAGGGGGTGTCGCTATAGTAATAAATATGAGAGAACTCGATACTTTCAGGGTGCTGTACGCTGGTATTACTAATACTTTGAGCTTCTATTCCTTTAATATGTGCCGCAATCTTAAAAGAGATGTCGTTTGTCAACAGTATCAAATCATAAGCATCTGCAATTTCTGCAATTTTTGCATCATTTAACCCTTTTGGTTCACTAAAAGAGCGTGTAATATTATAGGACTCTCGATGAACGATATAGAGTTCAATCGCATCAACAGCATCTTCATACAATGAACTATCAAATATAAATGAAAGCCTGTAGTACTTGTCATTCTCTTTAGTCTCACACTCTAGACAAGGAGGTAAAGCATCTACAGCAATGGGGCTCCCCTGAGCATCATCAGCAAGTCTGAAAAACTCTCTAGCCCGAAAGCCTGCATCAGAACGCATATCATCTTTTTTGGAGTTGAGTTCCGCTAAGACAATGTTGGTAATAACAATAATATTTTGATTATTTTCACTAATTTTTAAAATATTTGTAGGGTCATCAAGGATGACAGACGTATCAAGAAGATAACAGCTTTGAGAATTTTCCATTTGAAAAACCTTTTAACTTTAAAGTAAAGCTATTATAAATACTCTTTGCTTAAGAGCATATCTATAGCTATAAGCAGTAGGGGTCACAGCATCAAAAAATTCATATAGTTACATTTAGTCATTCAATAATATATTGTTAAAATAAATTACCGGTAAAACCGTTCAATATGATAAAATAAATCCAATTTAATTTTTAAGGGAAAGATATGAGACAGTTATTCATTATAATAACATTACTAATATTAGGAAGTGTCAGTGGATTTGGTCAAAATAGCAAATCCTGTCATATTAAGGGAGTTGATCAAGAAATTATTACCATATTAACTCCAAGTGTCTCAAATGAGAATGTATCAAAGTTTACTTCCATTGAAGTTGTTTTTAATGTAGCACTCGATCCAAAGCGTATTAAAAAGAATAGTATCAAACTAGAAAATATTTCTGCAAAAAAGAAAGTTAAAATTTCTGGAAATCTGCAGTATAATGAGATAGAAAATATATTACGTTTCACTCCTGAAAATTCATTAGAACCTGGCCTATACTCTTTAGATATAAAAACCCTTAAAACACTCAATAAGAAAAAAGTTCACAATATCTCGTACTGTTTTACTGTTATTTCCGATAGTGATAACACTTATGAAGTTATCATTAAAGCAATAGACAATATTGGAGCAGATGTCACCCCTATAATTTCAGGCACAACATTCAGCATCGATGAAAACAGCAGTGCTCAGATAGGAGCAGTTCCTATACTCTCTTTTACTTTAGATGCTTTTGAGATGCCACTTGACGCTACCATGGCATTTACAGCTGTAGCATCTTACAACAATGGGAAAAGTACTAATGTCATCTCGGAAGTACTGTTGATTGCTGACAATACAAGTATTATTCAAGTTGATGCTAATAACACTATTAAAGCTTTAGCAGAAGGCAGTAGCAATTTACATGTAGAATTTGAAGGGGTTCATTCTAACACTCAAAATCTTTTGGTGTACCTTGAGATGAATGGAGAGAGACTGCCACCTGAGCCTGATCCGGCAATCAATAATGCAACACTTTTAGGTATTGATACCAATAATAATAATGTTCGTGATGATGTCGAGCGGAAGATCTATTTTGAGTTTGATAGACCCATTGAGAGAGCAGTAGCAATGGGCTATGCTAAAAGTTACCAGATTGAACTCTCTACGCCTCTTATAAAAGAGAAAGCGAGAGAAGTTACTAAAATTAGTGAGAGAGTGACATTATGTTCAGAGTACCTTGAATTTGTTTTAAATATTCCTTGGCCTGATAATGATTTAAAGTTTCCGAAAGAGAGTACGTTAAATACAAAAGCACGTATCCAACGTTATCTCGCTTACGACCTTCTATTAAGTGGAGGGGTTTATAGTGGACCAAAATTTAGTGATATAAATGCAAGTTATTGTGATTTTAATGTCACCAAGATGCTAGAAGGTGAGTAGGATGAGAAGAGTCATATACTTAGTCAGTCCTGAAAAAACCAACTTTCAATTTTCTCTAAAAACACTATCAGTATAATTTTTATTTATATTGTCATTTTCTATCATCAGTAGCACATAGATTTATCTCATCACCCTTAAAGCCTCTAAGAAAGTTTCTTGCCATCCTATGATCAGACTTTAGATGTCCAATAATAGGCTCAATGGCGGCTCTTCGCCTAAAGTTTTTTCTCTTTTTGTATTTTAGTATCTCTTTTTAGTGGAGTTCCAGGAATTAATATTTTTAAATAATATTTATTTACGTAATATAGTTACATCTAGTCATTCAATAATATATTGTTAAAATAAATTACCGGTAAAACCGTTCAATATGATAAAATAAATCCAATTTAATTTTTAAGGGAAAGATATGAGACAATTATTCATTATAATAACATTACTAATATTAGGAAGTGTCAGTGGATTTGGTCAAAATAGCAAATCCTGTCATATTAAGAAAAAAGTTCACAATATCTCGTACTGTTTTACTGTTATTTCCGATAGTCAACTACCACACTTCATATCACCTAATGAAATCACGGTACTTGAAAATCAAACTGCTGCTATAACTATTGCCGCAACCGATGAGAGTTTACCTGTAACACTCCTTTTAGAGACTGATGGTGATGCAGCACTTTTTACATTTGAAAGCAGCACAGGGACTTTAACATTTAAAACAGCACCAAATTATGAATCTTCGGCAGACAGCAATAGTGATAACACTTATGAAGTTATCATTAAAGCAATAGACAATATTGGATTGGAATCATTCCAAACTCTAAATATACATGTAAAAAATGTAGCAGATGTCACCCCTATAATTTCAGGCACAACATTCAGCATCGATGAAAACAGCAGTGCTCAGATAGGAGCAGTTCCTATTCTAAAAAGCGGTGACAGTAACATTTCTGCTTTTACGCTCAGTGGAGATGACAACAGTAGTTTTTCAGTTGATGCACAAGGAGTCATAACGCTACGGCCAAATACGATTTTAGACTATACGGTTAAACCAATCTATCAATTTCAAGTTGTTGCAATAAATGACGCAGGTGATAGCAATATAGCTGTTATCACTGTCAAGATTAATAAGCCAATCGTTACTGAACTCTCTTTTACTTTAGATGCTTTTGAGATGCCACTTGACGCTACCATGGCATTTACAGCTGTAGCATCTTACAACAATGGGAAAAGCACTAATGTCATCTCGGAAGTACTGTTGATTGCTGACAATACAAGTATTATTCAAGTTGATGCTAATAACACTATTAAAGCTTTAGCAGAAGGCAGTAGCAATTTACATGTAGAATTTGAAGGGGTTC
>JAYEKO010000007.1:0-6266 GCA_034661055.1 Campylobacterota bacterium | reverse complement strand
CAATAGAAGAACCTCTTGAAGATATGGACTTGGATGAATTTGAATTAGAAGAAGAGAGTGCTATTGAAGAAGAGGAAAGTGTAGAAGAGCCCCTTGAAGATATAAATCTGGGCGAACTTGATTCAGTAGAGGATGATACAGAAATAGAAGAAGATACATTAGAAGAGCCTATTGAAGATATAGATTTGGACGAACTTGAATTAGAAGAAGATAGTGCTATTGAAGAAGAGGAAAGTGTAGAAGAGCCTCTTGAAGATATGGATTTGGGGGAACTTGACTTAGCAGAGGATGACACAGCAATAGAAGAAGATACATTAGAAGAGCCTATTGAAGATATAGATTTGGACGAACTTGAATTAGAAGAAGATAGTGCTATTGAAGAAGAGGGTAGTGAAGAGGAACATTCAGAGGTTGATTTTGATGATAATATAGAAGAGGTTGTTGATGAAGTGTCTCAGAGTGATGAGTCAGAACATTTTGAGGACACGTTAGAGAGTGCGGTAGGTAGTTTAACACAAGAGGAACTTAATGCTCCTGTTGATGAAGAGATGCTTCTAGATATTGTTAATGAGAGTAGTGATGACTTTGGTTTTGACAGTCTAAAAGAGAGTGATCTGCGTAGTGCTTTAGGTGAAGAAAAAAGTGAACCAGATGAAGTTGTAGAAGAAGAGAGCATAGAGGAAGAGGCTACCATACAAGACGAGGTAGTAATAGAAGATGAGTCCCCTATGCAAGATTCTCAAAAAGGTGCGCAAGTAGTACAAGAACTTATTGCAACACTCCAAAATAAAGAAGTGACAGCATACTTAAAAGAGATGAACATCAGTATTAACATATCGTTTGGAGATAAATAAGTGAATTACGATAGTGGCGCAATTTTAGTACTTTCAGGCCCAAGTGGTGCAGGAAAAAGCTCCTTAATAAATAAAATAAAAGATGATATAGGGGAGTATTATTTCTCAATTTCAACAACAACACGACCGATGCGTGAAGGTGAAATAGAGGGAGTCCATTACCATTTTGTTTCAGAAGAAGAGTTCAAAAAAGATATTGATGATGAGCATTTTTTAGAGTATGCTAAAGTACATGGTAACTATTATGGTACCTCAATTAAGCCTGTAAAAAAGGCATTAAAAGAGGGTAAACTGGTTCTTTTTGACATTGACGTTCAGGGACATGACGCTGTAAGAAATCGACTGGGCGATATTATGACTTCAGTTTTTATTACAACACCAACACTACACGAATTAAAAAGTCGACTTAACAATAGAGCAACAGATGCTACTGAAGTGATTGAAAATAGAATTAAGATGGCAAAACGTGAAATTCAACGTATTAGTGAGTTTGACTTTCTTATTGTAAACGATGATCTAGATAATGCTGCTAAGCATCTTAGACGTATTGCCCAAGCAGCTAAACTTAAAATTCCTAGTATTGACATTAGTAGTTTTATTCGAAAATGGGAAGAGAACGAATAATAGCTTTCTTGCAGGTACTCTTACATAGCCTATATTAAAAAGAACCAAAAGGGTTATAGTTGAGAATTTTAATTTTAGGTATTGGCAACGTACTGTTTGGTGATGAGGGAGTTGGTGTACATCTTGCCAATTTCATAGAGAAGAAATATAGTTTCAGTTCATCGCAGAATAGCGTCGATGTTATAGATGGCGGTACTCTTGCGCATAGGTTAATACCTATTATTACTGACTATGACAGAGTTGTGATTATAGATTGTGTAAGTATTGATGGTGGCGATATTGGAGATGTTTACTGCTTTGACTTTGATGATGTGCCGGAGTATATCACTTGGGATGGCAGCGCACATGAAGTTGAGATGTTGCAGACACTGCAGATGATAAGTATGATGGGCGATCTTCCTCCTGTAAAGATTGTCGGTGTTATTCCTTATGTTATTGGCGAGGACAGTACCTTTACTATTACTCCTAAGGTGCTAACTGCTGGTAAAAAAATGGAAAATGTTATCATTTCCTACTTAAAAGATTTACATGTAGATTCTCATATAAAAAACAGTTCGATAACACTACCAGAAATGGCTAAAAAATCATATTTAAAGGGTAGTGAGCGGTATTAGAATTGATATTTAACTATGCATCCTCTTTAGAACTACCTGCTGATAGTGGCAATGAGCTACCTGCTACATAAACGGGAACGATACCGAGTATCTGGACAGGTACAGGATGTAGGTTTTCGACCCTTCATCTATGCTATTGCTCATGAGTTAAAACTTACCGGATTTGTAAAAAATAGCTGTGAAGGGGTAGAGATAGAAGTCCAAGGCATTAGTGAGATGCTAACTCTTTTTAATGACTATCTTTTCTCAAAGCTTCCTCCACTAGCTCGAATTGATACTATTGAAAAATCTAAATGTGACCCTACTGATGACAGTAGTTTTGAGATTTTACAAAGCAGTTCAACTTCAGCATTAAAAACAGCACTTGTCTCTCCTGATATTGCTACATGTAAAGCGTGCTTAGACGATATTTTACATGTAAGCAGATACAGAGGTTATTTTGCAACCAACTGTACCAACTGTGGACCACGATACTCTATCATAAAAACAGTGCCTTATGACAGGGTACATACCTCAATGAATATCTTTACAATGTGCAACTCATGTAGCAGTGAGTACAGAGATCCACTCAATAGAAGGTACCACGCACAGCCCATCTCTTGCAATATCTGTGGGCCAACTCTCTTAGCAACACTTGAGGAGGTGGCTACAGCTATTAAACAGGGTAAAATTGTAGCTATAAAGGGGATTGGTGGTTTTCATCTTGTCTGCGATGCAACCAATGACATAGTAATTAAGCGTTTAAGAGGGTTTAAAAACAGACCGACAAAACCTTTTGCTATTATGTGTAAAGATGTTGAGCAGGTTAAAAAGCTCTCGCTTCTAAATGAGAAAGAACAAGAGCTATTAGAGTCCAAAGAAGCACCAATAGTCATTCTTAAAAAGTTAAATACATGTAAACAGAGCATCTCAGAGCTAATTGCACCTAATATTGACAAAGTAGGGTGTTTTTTACCCTACACGCCACTGCACCATTTACTCTTTAAGCAGCTACAAAATCCCATAGTAGCAACTAGTGCCAACTTGTCAGATGAGCCCATCATTATTGATGCCAAAGAGATAAAAGAAAGACTTCCTTTTGTAGAGTTTGTCCTTGATTTTAACCGAGATATTATTAACGCTATTGATGATTCACTTATGCAAGTTATAGATGGTAAAGCACAGACATTAAGACTCTCACGAGGGTACGCTCCAAAAATTATTAAGTTACCTTTTAAAAGTAAAAATAGAATATTGGCAGTAGGAGCTAATGCTAAAAATTCTATTGCATTTGTTATTGACGATAGCATTATTATCTCTCCTTACATTGGAGATTTAGATTCACTAAAGGCATTTGATTTTTTTCTTAGAACCTTAGAGAGTTTTCAAAGATTTTACGATTTTGAACCAGATATTATTGTTCATGATAAGCATCCTAGCTATCATACTACCGTATGGGCAGAGCAGCAAAACGCTCCTTGTATTGCTGTTCAACACCACTTGGCACATATCTATGCTTGTAAAGCAGAGTTTGGTCTTAGCGGTGAGTATCTGGGTTTTAGTTTTGACGGTACTGGCTACGGTGATGATAAGACGTTATGGGGCGCAGAGGTGTTTGTGGGTCAGAAGAGAAAGTACACATTTAAGCCGATTAAACTCCTTGGTGGCGAAAAAGCTATTAAAGAGCCTAGAAGAGTTGCGCTTTCAATGCTATTTGAGCGTTACTCTTTAGAGGAGATAATCAAATTCGATTTAGAGTTGGTAAAATCGTTTAAAGAGAGTGAGTTAAAGCTATTGTATCAAAGCTATACAAAGAACCTCAATGCACCGCTAAGCTCTTCAATTGGTCGACTCTTTGACGCGGTTGCAAGTTTTGCAGGTCTCCTTCATTTACAGACCTATGAGGGTGAAGCGGGGCTTATGTGCGAAGAGTATTATGATTTACATGTAAAAGAGCATTTCTCCTATAGCATCACCGATGGAGTCATAACAGTAGAGTTTGATGTTTTTGATAAAAACATTGTCTCAAAATTTATGAATACTTTAGTAGATATTGTTGTGCATATCTCAAAAGAAGAAGCTATAGATGTTATTTTAAGTGGTGGCGTGTTTCAAAATAAAACGTTGCTAGAATTAATAGTAAAAGCCCTTAAAAAAGAGAAAATAAGGTACTATTTTCAACAAGAAACTTGCATTAATGATGGTGGTATTGCATTGGGTCAGATTTATTACGCTTTAAGTACGACAATAAATCAGAACTCAAAAAATAATTAATAGGTTAGGAGAACAATTTTATGTGTGAAGATTGCGGATGTAGTATAACAGACAATGTGGTGGGACATACCCACCAACACTCTCATGGAAATAGCGATGAGCACCAAAAAGCTCATGCGCACTTGCATGATAATCCTCAGTTAAATGATCCTAAAACTATTTCGGTTATTTCGAAAATTTTAGATAAAAATGATCATGAAGCAGGACAC
This sequence comes from Campylobacterota bacterium, assembly GCA_034661055.1. GTDB lineage: Bacteria > Campylobacterota > Campylobacteria > Campylobacterales > Sulfurimonadaceae > QNZR01. The sequence goes on along the minus strand of JAYEKO010000007.1, from coordinate 1,712 downwards.
AATAGAGAGCATTTTAACTCTCATAATGTAGTCTCTATTAATCTAATGAGTTCACCAGGAAGTGGTAAGACAGCACTATTAGAGCATTTAAGTGATGTAGGTGACTTTAATTTTGGTGTGATTGAGGGTGATTTAGAGACGAGTCGTGATGCCGATAGACTAAAAGCCAAAGGCATAGAGGCTCACCAGATTCAGACGGGTTCTGCATGTCATTTAGATGCCTTTATGGTGCATAAAGCCTTACATCATATGGACCTTAACAGCATTGATGTCTGTTTTATAGAAAACGTCGGCAATCTTGTCTGCCCAGCCTCTTATGATGTGGGAAGTCATCTCAATATTGTCTTGGTGAGTATTCCAGAAGGTGAAGATAAAATTGCGAAATATCCTGTGATGTTTCGTAAGGCTGACCTGATTCTCTTTACTAAGGTAGATCTGCTTCCCCATTTTGAATACGACATGAAAAAAGAGAAAGAGATGGCACGTAAACTCAAACCCAATGTGGATATACTTGAAGTGAGCATTAAAGATGAAGCAAGCCTAAAAAAAGTTGCTGCTTGGATTAAGTTTAAAATGGAGATGAGATAATGTGTCTCTCTATTCCATCTAAAGTCATTAAAATAGACAAAGATTCCAATATGGCTACCGTAGATACTATGGGTGTCAAGAGAGATGCAAGTTTGGATCTCATCGAAGAAGGTGAGATTAAAATAGGTGATTATGTACTGCTGCATATTGGATTTATTATGAATAAGATCGATGAAGCCGATGCTTTAGATAGCTTAGAGCTCTATAAAGAGATTATTGAGGCTATGAATGAAGAAGATAGGCAGTGCGCTATTTTAGAAGATGAGAAGGTGAATAACGTAGCCAGAGAGGCTCATTTTGGGGATGAGTGCGCAAATAGAGGTTCTTAAATGCAGTTGGAGTTAAAAAATCTTTATGATGACTTCAGAGATGCCAAGACCATTATGGCCTATGCAAAAATAATACAAAATGATGCGAAAAAGTTACAGACCCCCATTAGCATTATGGAAGTCTGTGGTGGCCATACACATACCATCATGAAATATGGTATTCCTCAGCTTCTGCCTGAAAACATCAAGTTTATTCACGGTCCGGGATGTCCCGTCTGTATTATGCCAAAAGAGAGAATTGATCACGCCTACACTCTTAGTATGCAAGAGGATGTTATTTTAGTAACCTTGGGCGATATGATAAAAGTTCCTGGTAGCAGAGGTAGTCTTCAAGATGCCAGAGCTAAGGGCGCTGATGTCAGGTTTGTCTATTCACCGCTAGAGTGTCTAAAGATTGCAAAAGAGAATCCTACTAAAAAAATCATATTTTTTGCCATAGGATTTGAGACAACTACCCCGATGACCGCAGCACTCTTAGATGCTACTATAAAACAGAACATTAAGAATATTATCTTTCACATCAACCATGTAACCGTTCCAGAAGTGATGAAAGAGCTTGTTGATAGCCGCAATATACATGTAGATAACCATAGCAACAAAATAGATGCTTTCTTGGGCCCTTCTCATGTTAGTGTAATTAGTGGGAGTAAGATCTATGAGATATTTCCTGTTGTTTTTGTTGAAAATTGACCCATTTTTTTGATTAAAAGTGACCCACCAAATGTAGGTTAAAATCATAACATAGTTTTATATACTTTCGGCTCCCTCTTCAATGTTTTTGTCATTTTTTTGAAT
>JAYEKO010000006.1:0-6467 GCA_034661055.1 Campylobacterota bacterium | reverse complement strand
AATAACGTACATGTATTTTAGCACTATGACCGTTTAAATCAAGCCACATAGGTTTTTTAATAAATTTTACATGTAAATCATTTTGCAGGTATGCTCTTGCTGTATCACTAACATAAATTTCACCGTTTTCATCATAAACTGCAATAAAATTCCTCTTGTCTGTTGGTATCTTTTTAATGAGCGCCAAGAGACGCTCTTTAAGTAACGTCTTCTCATAATCAAAATGCATTCCACTACCAAAGAACCACTCATAATGACCAAAGTCTTTGACAAACATTAACTGCTCTGAATCACCTGTTTTAAATCTGGTCTTTAAATACCCTTCTCCATGCTTTCGTACTTTTTGAATCTCTTCTAAAATTATTGAACGGCCGTCAGCGTCAGTATAACTTGAGATATTGACCCCATCAATTTTAGAGTTTCCAGTAAGAATATTATTGCCGTCATAGTCTGTAATCCAGACATAATTTTTTTTTCCATACCACTGTAAACCACTAAGAGAATCAACAATATGCTGCTTAATGCGATTTGATGGAAGTAACTTTTCATTACGTTCATAGATCTCTGTTGCACTCTGATGCGCTAAAGAAATTCGCTCCTTTAGCTCATGCTCCATCTTACTCTTTACAAGAGATGCTTCGTAATTAAAAAGATTTACAATACGCTGTGTCCAAGCTTCACTCTCTCTTTTTTCATTATTAATATAGTCATCAACAAAACGCTTACTCCAGTGAGAAAAATAACGGTCCGTCTTCTCAATGTAAAATGTTGTTGAAAGAAAAGCTAAAAGCACAATAACAAAAAGAGGGGTAAACATAATCAGCCGTGGAATAGACTTCTCGTTAAATATCTTTGAGGTGTAACGGTAGCCAAAAAATAGAATTATTAATGTACCCATAAATACAATGAGTGCTATTACTTCAGTAGAAAAAATCATAACTAATTATAACTAAATCTTAATTTCTTTTTTATTTCTTGACACATTGCCTACAAACGTAGTAGAATACGGCTACAAAATTAATTCTTTCCGATGAGTCTGCTTAAAAAACTCTTCACAAACTTTCACTAATTAAGGTAATTCTCTTATGAGCGAACCCAAACGCAACCATAAAAACTCTAAATCCCGTACCCATGTTCCTGTAGATGGACATACCATTGAAGAACTCCGAACAAAAGACCTAGCCTCACTTGTTAATATTGCCCTTGAACTTAACGTTGAGCATCCACAAGAGCTAAAACGTCAAGATCTTATTTTTGAAATCTTGAAAGCGCAAGTTGCTAAAGGCGGTTTCATTCTCTTTACCGGTATTTTAGAGGTTATGAATGACGGTTACGGTTTCTTACGCTCAATAGACAAAAGCTTTAGTGATTCATTAAACGATGCCTATGTATCAAGTACACAAATTAAACGTTTTGCACTGCGTAATGGAGATGTTGTTACTGGTCAGGTACGTCCACCAAAAGATCAAGAACGATACTATGCACTTCTTAAAATTGAGGCAATTAACTACATGCCGCCTGAAGAGAGCAAGAGACGTCCACTTTTTGAGAACCTTACGCCACTTTACGCTCTTGATCAACTCAAACTTGAATATGAGGACAACAGATTAACTGGCCGTATGATGGACCTCTTTTCTCCTGTTGGAAAAGGTCAACGTGGTCTTATTGTTGCACCCCCACGCTCTGGTAAGACAGAGCTTTTAAAAGAGATTGCACACGGTATTGCAGCCAACCACCCCGAATCTGACTTAATGGTTTTACTTGTTGATGAACGTCCAGAAGAGGTAACCGACATGGAACGCTCTGTTAAAGGTGAAGTCTATAGTTCAACCTTTGATATGCCAGCAAAAAATCATGTCAAAGTAGCTGAAATGGTAATTGAACGTGCAAAACGTCGTGTGGAACTTGGTAAAGATGTTATTATTTTATTAGACTCTATTACTCGTCTTGCTCGTGCCTACAACACTGTTACACCATCAAGCGGTAAAGTACTTAGTGGTGGTGTTGATGCTAATGCGCTTCATAAACCTAAACGCTTCTTTGGTGCGGCTCGTAATATTGAAAATGGCGGAAGTCTTACTATTATTGCAACGGCACTTGTTGAGACCGGTAGTCGTATGGATGAAGTAATTTTTGAAGAGTTTAAAGGTACCGGTAACTCAGAAGTAGTGCTTAGCCGTAAGATTTCAGACCGTAGAATTTATCCTGCAATTGACATCTTAAAATCTGGAACACGTAAAGAGGAGCTTCTTATTGGCCCTGATATTTTACAAAAAGTCTTTATTCTGCGTTCAATGTTGCATAAGCAAGATGATGAAGTTGAAGCACTAAAATTCCTATATAACACAATGAAAAAGAGCAAAACCAATACTGAATTCTTAGAAAGTATGAACTCCCAGTAATGCGAATAGGTGTTTTTGATAGCGGTGTTGGCGGTCTTAGTGTTGTCAAGTCCTTATTAGAGCACCAACTTTTCGAAGAGATTATCTATTTTGGGGATACCGCTCGTGTTCCCTATGGTGTTAAAGATAAAAACACCATTATTCGTTACTCATTAGAAGCTGTAGAGTTTTTTAAAAACTTTGAAATTGACTTGCTTATTACTGCTTGCAATACAGTTAGCGCCTATGCTCTTGATGAGATGTGTGAATATTCAGATTTTGATATTGTCGGAGTGGTGGAACCCGGAATTATTGCAACACAAAATGCCCTAGAGAGCAAAGATGCAGAGATTTTAATTATTGGTACGCAAGCTACCGTTGCTTCAAAAGCCTATGAACTTCCGCTTCAAGAGTATGGCTTTACTCATATTACTGCTAAAGCTACAGGACTCTTTGTCCCTATGGTAGAAGAAAATATTTATAGTGGCGAACTTCTTGATGCAACCATGAAACACTATTTTAAAGATTTTAAAGTACCAGACGCAATTATTTTAGGCTGTACGCACTTTCCGCTTATTTCCGATGCTATTAGAAAACATTTTCAAAATAGAAGTATTATGATCCACTCAGGTGAAGCTATTGTGGAGTATCTGCAACAACATTATGACCTTAAGAAAAAGTTTGAGACTCCTGAACTTAAATTCTTCGCTTCTGAAAATCCAGAAGGACTTAAAGATGTTGCAAAGAAATGGTTGAATTTATAATTGGCTATGGTACAATTGCTCATTACCAAATGAGGCTTTACGTGTGAAAATTGAATCTGAAGTATTAGCAAGAAAATATCGTCCAAGTAACTTTGAAGAACTCATCGGTCAAGAGAGTATTGCACAGACACTCTCTCTTGCACTCGATTCTAATCGTATTTCTCACGCCTACCTCCTATCTGGGCTTCGTGGTTCAGGAAAAACATCAACCGCACGAATTTTTGCTAAAGCACTTGTCTGCGACAGTGGTCCTACATCAAAACCTTGTGGTACCTGCACCCACTGTACTATGGCAGATGAGAGTCGACATATTGATATTATTGAAATGGATGCAGCTTCAAGTCGTAAAATTGATGACATTCGTGATTTAATAGAAAATACAAAATATAAACCTTCAGCGGCCCGTTTTAAAATTTTTATTATCGATGAAGTCCATATGCTTACCAAAGAGGCATTCAATGCACTACTTAAAACACTAGAAGAGCCCCCTGAGTATGTCAAGTTTATTTTAGCAACAACTGACCCACTTAAATTACCTGCAACTATCTTAAGTAGAACACAGCATTTTCGTTTTAAAAAAATTTCAAATCAAAATATTGTTCAACATCTTGCCCATATTTTGCATCTTGAGAACATTGAGTATGAACAAGAATCTTTAGAGATCCTAGCACGTAGTGGATCAGGAAGCTTACGGGACACCTTAACACTTTTAGATCAAGCAATTATCTATTCAAAAAACTATGTTGACGTTAAAACTGTTACCAATATGCTTGGTCTAGTTGATCCTGCTTTTATCGCCTCAATTTTCGACGCCATTTTTGCTAAAGATCATACTAAAATTATTCGAAACTTAAAAGAACTTGAAGATTATGAAGCAGAGATGGTTGTTGATGAACTTATTGCATTTTTAAAAGAGAAGCTCTTTTGTAAAGACCCAATTTATACGACACTAATTCTAGATAGATGGTTTCGAATACTGAGTGACTCTAAGTCACTTTTTAGTATTAATGCCGACAGTTCATTTGTATTGAGTCTGTTATTTTTTAAGATGATGGAAGCACTTCGCATTAAAGAGATTGACCAGATGATTGAGTCTTTGGAGTCTGAAATCAAACGCCCAGCTTCCATAGCAGTCACACATCAAGAGATAGCCCCAGTTACCGAAGAAGAAGTGAAGCAAGTTCAAGAAGAACCAACCCCTAATAGTAATACTGTTACTTCTAATAAACAGTTTGATGAACTCTGCAATATGATAATGGATCGCAGTAGTGATTTAGGAGAGTGTTTTAAGGAGCAGATACACTTTATCTCCTTTGCTGACGATGTTTTGACATGGGAGAGCTGTGCCAACGAAAACTGTAAAGCTCAACTGCGTAATGGGTATGGTGTTATCAAGCATTTTGTTCAAGAAATTTTTGGATTTAATACTAAAATAAAATCACAAGCATGTGCAAAAGAGATTGAAACAGTAACTCAAAAAAAAACTAAAAAGCAAGTGATACAGCCTCATATAGATGAACCTATATCTATGATTGAAGAGAATGAAATCAGTAATGCTAGTTGTGTCACAAACTGCACAGAAGATGACACATCTACGCAAGAATTTAATACACAAGACCTTCTTGATGAACCTATGGTAAAAAAAGCGACTGAACTTTTTGAAGCCACTAAGATTACAATACAGTCCAAAGTCTAAAACACCAATAAGATATTTTTAAGTTTAAGTCTATAATTTCAATTAGTTACACTAAACTTAAAAATTTTATAAAATTCAAAACTTAATTATTACAATTGATGTATGTCAACTTTTTTCAATACTAAAGATACTAAACTACTTGTGATTCTAAAACAAATAACAATTGTAGGAGGTAGAGATGATAGATCCAACGGTAATCAGACCAGAAATCGCACTTGATGATTTCTTACCAATTTTTATATCTTCAGCACTTGCTATGGCTTTTGGAGGATTCTACGTTGGTATATACACAGCCGTTAAAGTCAACATACTTAAAAAATGGGCTATGCCCTTTGCATACCTGTTTTGGGTGCTTACTTCTTATTGCCTCTATGTAATGGGAAGTTTAATGCATGTTGGTGAGTTTACAGCTAAAGCTTTAGTGGTTGCAATGATCGGGTATTTACTACTCCCTCATGCAGTCTATTATATGCAGCATCAGGTTCATGAAGAGAATGAGCATTGATGTCATGTATGTTATACAACAAGTAAGATAAGAGGAGTACAAGTGGCTAATAGATCCGTATGGAGTGATAATCGTTTCTGGCAACGTTCAGCAGCGTGGGTTACAGGGTTCGCATCAGTACTATTAATTTGGTTAACGTTTGATACGTCAGCACAAATTTCTATGGGTACAGACGCAGATCTGCAAGCAGGCGTAACTAAAAGGGTTCCAGCCCCAACAGTTATTAACTACGCAATTACTTATGAAATGGACACATCACGTGGACATGAAGTACCAGTAATTGGAGAAAAAGAGACATTTTTTGGACGTGATGACTGGTCTGAGCAAGAAGCTGCAGACTTACTTCACTTAGGTAAACTAGGTTCTCAAGCGAAAAACTGTATGAACTGTCATACACTTCTTGGAAATGGCGCATACTACGCACCAGACTTAACAAAAGCTTGGTTAGATCCAGCATGGGGACCAAACGGTTCATTACAAGCAATGACTGGAAAAGATACAAAAGAAGAAGCTATGGCTGAATTCTTAATAAATCCTTCACAGTATCCAACTCATGAACGTATGATGCCAAACCTTGGTATTACACCTGAAGAGGCTATTGGTTTAGTTGCGTTTTTGAAACATATGTCATCTATTGATACAAATGGTTTCCCAAGAAACTTTGGAAAAATGCAAGGAGCTGTTCATGGCAAGTAATCACTTAACAGGTGTTGGTTCTGAGTCAAAACAACTAGCAACATGGTATTTTACCTTTGCTGCTATCATTTTTGGTGCGCAACTACTTTTTGGTTTAGTTGCAGCTATTCAATACATCATGCCAGGTTTCTTATTTGAGTTACTTGACTTCTCTGTTGCTAGAATGCTTCACATTAATGCACTAGTTGTATGGATGGTATTTGCAATGTTTGGCGCTGTATATTGGTTACTACCTGATGAAACAGGTATTGAGACAGTAGGTATCAAAATCGGTAAATTACTTTACTGGGTATTTGTTGCGGCTATCGTAGTTGTTGTTTTAGTATATCTTTTCATTCAAGTTGGACCGGCAGACGAAATGTCAATCTGGTTTATTCATGAAGGTCGTGAGTATATTGAAGCACCACGTTGGGCTGACTTTGGTA
>JAYEKO010000005.1:0-6649 GCA_034661055.1 Campylobacterota bacterium | reverse complement strand
TATATGACAGAGTGGCTCTATGGGGATGATGGCTATTATGCTACCTACAGTGCTATAGGAAAAGAGGGCGATTTCTATACTTCAGTGAGTAGTTCAAAGTTTTTTGGTGGGACTATTGCTAAACACATTATTAAATTAGTAGATGATGGTTTTTTACATGTAAATTCTACAATTTGTGAAATTGGTGCGCATCACGGCTACCTAATGGCGGATATTATTGAGTTTATCTACACGTTACGCCCAGAGCTTTTAAAGACATTTAACTTTGTTATTGTTGAGCGTTTTGATGTCCTGCAAGAGCAGCAACGCAAATACCTAGATGAATGCTTTGGTGATGCCATAAACATAACTCACTGCTACACTCTTAGTGAATTACATGCAGATAATGCTTTTTTCTATGCTAATGAGATTTTTGATGCATTTCCTTGTGAACTTTTTTACAAAGGTAAAATAGGAACAGTGGACAACCATAAGATTGAGTTTGAAACGAGTGATGATGAGGTCAGTAAAAGAGCAGAGCGCTACTTTAAAGACCGAGGTGAAATAGCAGTAGGGTATGAAGCATTTGCCCAGGAGATGGCTGGTGCTGCTAAAACCTTTGAATTTATGAGTTTTGACTATGGAGAGATGCAAGCACGACCTGATTTTTCCATTAGAATCTACAAAGATCACAAAACCTTTCCACTGTTTGACGAAGAGCTAAATATTGAGCAATCTTATGCCAACTCTGACATTACTTATGATGTCACATTTTTACATGTAAAAGAGGCATTTGAAGAGGCTGGAATTGGTTTTGTTGAACTAAAAGCTCAGATGACTGCTCTGATTGACATGGGAATTTTAGAACTTTTAGAGATGTTAAAAGCCAATGTAGAAGAGAAGATTTACAAGCAAGAGCTTGAAAAAGTCAAGATGCTCATTATGCCAGATCTCTTGGGTGAACGGTTTAAGATGATTTTATTTAGGTCAAATTAAGTAGCGGAACATAAATAACTTCATAGTTCAACAGCATTTAAAAGGTTTAGATTCAAGGCGAAGCTTTGAGGTGATGCCAAAGCATCATCGACTAACTACTTAAGTTTGAATGTAGCAAGTAGTGACTGAGCTTTTAGAAAAACTCAGCAATCTTACTACTCTACATTAAAATATTGACTCTTTAAGACTGTAAATTTAGTCAGTTCTTTGTCATCTTGAAGATTTAATTTCTTAAGCGCTTTAGGGTTTACAACGTAGAATCCTAAAACAACTTCTACTTTGTCACCACTTTGAAGTGTCTCATTAAAGCTAAGAACACGTTTCTCATCAGCTTTAATCATGGTGTCTTTTACTACTTCAGTTGCTAACCAAGGCATTGCTGCTTTACCGTCATGACCAATTACTTTAACAAAACTGTGTGTTTTAAGGTCAGTCTCTTTCGTATCTCTTAAAATTGTTGTTCGTAGTTGCACAACACGAAGAGGATGCGTCATTAAGTTATGAGGTGCCTTGTTGTGCACGGATATTTCAAACCCGTTAGCTGTTTTTGTCATAGCCAAATCAATATGTTTTGCTAGCATTTTAGGATTGTCCATAGCTCCTGCAAAACCGTGGTATGCGTGCTGTTTACTAAGTCTAACTGTTGTAGCTGTTCCATTGACTTTTGGCATGTGACAGGTAATGCAGTTCTCTTTTGTATTTTTAGCACCGGCTTCTTCAGTAGTACAGATATCAAATTTATGAGAGTTCTGTTTATGTGAGTGACACCCCATGCACATTTGAGCATTATAGTAGCTCTCATTGGTGTAGTCGATGTCATGATAAGCAGAACCAACGGTAGTCACATTCATACCAAGCCATGAGCTCGTCTGTTTATAGACAACCTTCTCATTTTTTCGTCCCGCTTCGGCAGAGTAAAATGTTTTAGGTTTTTTGGTAAATATATTTTTATTTGATTTAGCGTGTTTTTCAACATCCATAATAGTGTGACAACTTATACATGTAATTCCGGCATGCTGCTCCTGCTCTGTTTTAGCATTAGGAGTGTGACACTTGGCACAGGTGTAGTCGCCTTTGGCTTTTGCTGGGTGTTTATCCCATACTGCCATATGAATTTTGTCATCATAGATTGATGACTTTTTGTGCATTGAAGACTCAAACTCTTCTGAAATAAGAGGGTGACATTTCTTACACGCTGCTGTATTGGCATTTTGTGCAGTGGCAAATAGCAGAGATGAGAGCGCGAAAATGTAGAATATTGGTTTCATAAAAATTCCTTTTAATTATTATAAGATGGAATTTTAGCCAACTAATGAAAAGTTAGGTTGATTTATATCAAGTAGGTCAAAGGTTAAGTAAAGTCATAGTAGATAAAGTGTTTGTAATAATTCAGACCTCTTTATAAGAGCATGGCTAAAGAGAGCCTGTCTGTAGCTTCTGTCTTTTCAAATATAGCTGTAATATGAGCTTTTACAGTACGTTCTGTGATGTTAAGTGTTTTGGCAATCTCTTTATTACTTAGACCTTTTTTAATAAGTAGTGCCGTCTCTTTTTGACGTTTTGTTAGTGCATCAAGAAGTGTTGAGTTGGTAGTAGTTGATTTTGGAGTGGCTTGTGCAATCAGTTCTTGCATAAATGATGGAGGTAACCATACATTTCCCTCTTTAATCGTAATAATAGCCCGTCTGAGATGTTTAGCATGGATGTAAGTATTTCCATAGCCTTTGACTCCCATTGCTAATAGCGATGTTCCCTCTTGAAATGATGGTGCCGATGTCAATGAAAAAATGATAAAGTTTGTATTATGCTCTAGAAGTGCTGGGACTGATATCGGTTCTGTCAAGATGATTTCGTTTTCATCTAGCTGGGAAATGTCGTTAACATGATCTACTTCGATGCCAATACTTTTAAAGCGTCTATTTAAGGTGCTGCTGTTGCTAAATAGTTGTATCATCGTTCTCTTAATGCTCCCTGTTTTACCTTTAAAATAGGTTTTAAAATAAAGTCCATAACTGTTTTTTTACCTGTAACAATATCGACATTTGCAACCATTCCTACCATGATTTCATATGTTTTACCATCTTTTTTAAGGTGATTCTCATCAGTCTTAATTCGTACTAAATAGTAGGTTTCTCCCTCTTCATCAACAATGGTATCAGAGCTAATGTAAGTAAGCTTACCTGAAAGTCCTCCGTAGATGGCAAAGTCATAAGCAGTAAACTTAACAACTGCTTTTTGACCTGGGTATAGATATGCAATATCAGATGGTTTGATTTTTGTCTCAATTAATAACTTGTCTTGAATAGGTACTATCTCAATAATATCCATTCCAGGTTGAACAACGCCGTTTACGGTATTGACAAGCAGCTGTTTGACCACACCATTTACAGGAGAACGCACCAAGGTACGTTTTACTCTGTCTTCAAGTGCTGATCCTGACTCTAAAATGCGGGCTATCTCGCCATTGACCTCATTGAGCTGTTCTTTGGCTTGATGCTGAAATTCTAGGGCAGTCTCTTGAATTTTATTTTTTGCTTCATTAATAGTGGAGCGAATACGTGGTATGGAGATGGTGACCGCATCAAGGTCCCCTCTCATAGCACTCTCTTGACGAGAAAGCTGTAAGAACTCTACTTTAGAAACAAGACCATTTTTTACAAGAGGTTCAGTGATTTTTACCTCTTCTGCAATAAGTTCGTAACTTCGTTTGAGCTGAGCCTCTTTAGATCGCACTTCTCGTAACTCATTTTTTCGCTGATTTACCTGCTCTTGTAAAATGTTAGTACTCTGCTTGAGCTGTTTTTTGTTAATATTATAGAGAGCTTTTTCATGCTCTAAAGAACCTGCTAACTCTTTAACAGTCTTTTTATCGACTATGAATTTTTTTCCGGTAGCTTCGGCTTCTAAGCGAATAGATTTAGCTTTAAGCTCACTATAGCGTAGGCGGTTCTCACCATAAGAGCTTGAAAATTTAGTATCATCAATTTTTACAAGAATTTGATTGGCATCTACTCTTTCGCCTTCATCAACTAAAATTTCAGAAATAATACCACCCTCAAGATTTTGAATTACCTGTACTTGTTTAGAGGGAATTACCTTGCCAACACCACGTGCTAATTCGTCTATTTCAGCATAGTTTGCCCATAGTATTAGCCAAATAACGGAAAGAAGCATAATCCATAGTATTTTTTTTGAACGTTCAGTGGTCTTCTCTAATACAGCATTAGAGAGTGACTGCATATATTGTAAGTCATCGCTGCTGTAATGAGTCTTTTCTTTAGCCATTACCGCCACCTTTTAGTGCTTTTAATACTTGTTGTTTTGGACCATCCATAGCAACTTTTCCATTGTCAATAATGATTAAACGATCCACAAGACCCATTAGTGATGTCTTGTGTGTTACTAAAATAGTAGTTTTGTCTTGGGTCGCTTCTTTAAGTCGTGAAAGTAATATTTGTTCGGTTGAGCTGTCCATAGAGTTGCTAGGTTCATCTAGCATAATAATGCTACTGTCATTAACAAAAGCTCTTGCAATGGTAACGCTCTGTCTCTGTCCACCTGAAATACCATAACCTTGTTCGCCAATTGTCATATCGTAGCCTTTAGGATGTTGATTGACAAACTGATCGACAAGTCCAATATAGGATGCTCTAATAATAGCTTCATCATGAGCATCTGGTACTTTGTATACAATATTATCTCGCAGAGTCCCATTAAATAGTGCTACATCTTGAGGTACATAAGAGATCTGTTTTCTAAGGTCTGCAGGGTCAAGTTGATTAATGTCTATATCATCAATAAGGACAGAACCGCTTTGGGGCTGGTAAAGGTTCATAATCAATTTTTGTATGGTTGATTTTCCTGAACCAATTTTTCCTATAATTCCAACTCTCTCACCCGGATTAATAGTAAATGATACATTCTTTAACGACTCTTTATCTTCCTCTGGGTAGGTAAAGGTAACATCATCAAAAACAATTTTACCGTCAAAGGTATCTCGATATATAAAACGTTTTTCTTCAGGGCGTTCAACAGGCATCTCCATAATACTATTGAGCTGTGTATAGGCTGTTTTTGTCTGTTCATAATTAGCAAGCAGACCTGCTACTTGACCCATAGGTGAGATGGCACGTGACGTTAAAATAACCGAAGCAATCAGACCACCCATAGTCAAGATCATTTCATCAATCATGTAAACACCAACAATGAGAACGAATACGGTATTAAGTTGAATAAAAAATGAGGTTAAAGTAGTAATTGAAGATGATAATATTCTTGATTTTAAACTTTTGTCTGCAATCTCTCCGGTGGCCTCTTCCCAATGGTACTGGGCATGACCACCAGCTCCTAAAATTTTGATTGTCTCTAAGTTGACAAGACTTTCAATTAGAACAGAGTTCTTTTGAGCTGATGCAGCGTAGGTGCTTTCAATACTGTGTTGCAGAGGCTTTCTCACGCTTAAGCTATATCCTAAAATTAAAATCATCATGACTATAGGGACAAGAACAATTAAGCCAGCAATATAGTAAGTTACTGTTAGGAAAATGATAGTAAACGGTAAATCAATTAGTGTTGATACTGTTGATGATGTAAAAAAACTACGAATGCTTTCAAAATCTTTTAGATTACTTGCAAATGAACCGACAGATTTTGGGCGAGAGTCCATCTTTAGGTTCATTACTTTCTCAAAAATAATTGATGACATGATAACATCACTTTTTTTACCGGCAACTTCTAAAAAATAGGTGCGCATAAATTTAAGTATCATGTCTAAAAAGTAAACAACCATAACACCTATAGCTAATACCCACATAGTCTCAACTGCACCGTTGGGTACGACTCTATCATAAACATTCATAGTAAATAGAGGAGCAGCAAGAACAAAAAGATTAATCATAATAGAGGCAACTAAAACATCTCTGTAGATATCTGATGATCGTTTAATTGTACCCCAGAACCAGTGCTGTTTTTTGGAGTTATCAATAGTCTTAATGCGACTCTCTTTGGTGTACTCTTTTTTAATGAAAAAAGTAAATCCAATATATTTTTGGTTTAATATATCTAAATCAATCCACTCTTCACCCTCTGGCATTTCGGGAATAATTATTTTAGCTCTATTGTTCTGTTTATCAATCGCCTCTAAAATACAAGCGTCTTGGTCGTGAAGGAGTAAGATAACAGGGAGGACCATCTCTGAGATGTCATTAATATCACGTTTAATAAGTTTTGATGTAAAACCGGCACGTGCCGCAGCTCGTGAAAAGTTTGATTTAGAGTCATCCATAGAGAATAGCTTTGGCATGCTCTGTGTATCTTTTAGTGGTAGTCCAGCAGTTAGTGATTCCGCACTAAAAGGCCTGTGGTGAAGTTTAGTAAAAACAACAAGACAGGCTAAAAGTGGGTCAAGATGATATTCTTTTTTCATATACAATCTTACATTAATTTTATAAGGATTATACCTTTAAATTGTAACAGTAGTGTCATAAAGTTGCAATATTAGCTTGTTAGTTATAAAAATGTGAAAATCTATATGTGTATTTATGTCTGTTACTCCCCAGAGTGAACAATAAACTCAACACGTCTGTTTTGAGCACGACCAATGTCAGTGTCATTATCAGCAATAGGGAACATCTCACCCTTACCAACAGCTGTTAATCGGTTGGATGCAATTCCA
>JAYEKO010000004.1:0-62158 GCA_034661055.1 Campylobacterota bacterium | reverse complement strand
TTAACATATTTCATTGCCTCCAATTTTTTATAACTTTAACTATACCCCTGCTAATATTAAAAATGACTTAATATCAGCTTTGAGGTTGCCAAGTTTTAACGCTAATGAAATGTGGAAACGCTTCAGGTTTGTAGATAGACTTACCTACTAACATACGCAGACACTCTTGAATACCCTCGGTAGTACTTGGATGAGGGTGTACTGTTTTCATAATCTCATTGAGTCGGGTCTTTTGGTCCATTAATGTGGCAATATACATAATAGAAGCTGCTGCCTGAGGTCCTGCTGCTCTCATACCTAAGATTTCCGGATTATCCTCATCACTGACAATAAGTTTAAAAAAACCACCCGTATCGCGCATTGCGATGGCACGTGCAATCAGTGCATGTTTATAAAACACCACTTTATAAGCGGTACTGTCTGCCTGACACTCCTTTTCATTACGTCCAATGGCTGAGATCTCTGGATTAAAAAACATTATGGTTGACATGTTACGATAACGAAGCGGATATGCAATTTTTGAATCAATAGCCTTAGCAGCGAAACGCCCCTCCATCTCTGCAATATTAACTAGGGCAGCATTGCCGGAAATATCTCCTACTGCGTAAATATTATCTTTAACTTGGCACCGATCATTTACCTCTAGTAACCCTCTAGGTGTAATGTCAACACCAATATTTTCTAAGCCAAGTTTTTTTACGGTAGGGACTCGTCCAATAGAGATTAGGATTGCATCTACTGCTATCACCTCCGCATGACCTTCTTTGTAGTCTAATATAACATCAATATGTGTCGCGTGTTTGTGAATTCCTCTAAGTGTTGCGGTATGATGGATTTCAACACCAATATTTTCTAGCATAGAACTAGCATAATCACTAACATCATCATCTTCAAATGGAATTACTCGCTCTTGTGAATCAAGAAGATGCACTTTTGTCTGACCAAACTCTGCAAATATAGTAGCAAACTCACACCCCACAACACCAGCACCAATAATTAAAATTCTATGTGGAAATGTCTTTAAGTTTAAAATATGGTCAGATGTAATAATGCGCTCACCATCAATATCTAATGTAGGGTGCTTTCTTGGGTGTGAACCACTGGCAATAATAAAATTGTCTGCTTCTATCTCAATCAATTCACCATCTTCTTTTGTCACAATCACGGTTTTAGTTGTTGAAAACTTTCCCCAACCTTTTATGAGTGTCAAACTTTTAGAGTTCCCTTCCTTTTTTGAGAAGGTCTCAATCTGTGAGCGTATCTGGTACTGTTTTTCACGAACTGCCTGATAAACTGTATCTATAACCTGTTCATAATTGACACTAAAGTTTGATGCTATGTACCCTCTATCGGTTCGTTTCGATGTAGCGTAGTCCTTTGAGATTTCCCACATTGTTTTAGAACTGAGCGCTCCATCATGGATACCGGCACCACCCACCTGATTTCCTTCTATAATACAGACATGATTGTCAAAATCATAAGAACGCATTGCTGCAGCAAAACCTGCAGGACCACAACCAATAATACAGACATCAAACTTCATTTTTTCCATGACATTACTCTCTCATTAATTTTCAGACAACCAATACAAAACCATCATCTACTCTGATTTTTCCATCTAACTCATACTCAAAAACTCTATCTCCAAATTTCAATACAGCTTCCTCATAACTAGGGGTCTTCATGCAGTAGTTCAAAAATGTATCAGATTTACATGTAGATTCATTTGAGCTAAACATTGAGACAAACTCATCAATGTCATATATAGCCTCAGCATCACCACTTTTAAGTAAGCTACTCGTACCTTCACTCTCTTTATGACGATGCGGTAAAACATATATTTTTTTACCCATTTTCTTTGCAAATTCTACACTACGCATTGTACCACTATTAAGGTCGGCTTGTGTTACAATTAATACATCACCAAGAGCAACTACAATTTCATTACGTACAACAAAGCTCCATTTTGTAGCTTTGAACCCACTTTCAAACTGACTTAATGTCAAGCCCTCTTTTTCAATCTCCTCAATTAAAGATCGATTTACCTGAGGATAGACAATATCAAGTCCGTTAGCCATAACAGCAATAGTATTTGAACTGCCGGCACCTTTATGGGCTATGGCATCAACTCCCATAGCAGCACCGCTAACAATGCAGACTCCTGCACTTGATAGCTTTGTAGCCAATTCAAATGTTAACTGCTTGGTATACTGATTAGGTTTTCTAGTGCCCACAATAGAGATCATGTTTTTTTTCAGTAGTGAAAGGTCTCCTCTATAAAAGAGCGATTTTGGATATTTTTTCATGGACTCTAATTTTGGGATTTTACTATGAACCACCTGCATTAAAGTCCTTTAAATTAGAGAGTCAATTCTTACAAGATCAATATCTTGCAAGATATCTTTTGACTCAGCTAACGCCTGCAGTGTCTCACTGCGTGGGTGGCCTATGGCAATAGCACTGCCATGCTTCTTGGCTTTATCTACCGCTTTTTGAATCTGCTTTTTAATATAAGCAACATCAGCAACATGGTCTAAAAACACATCTCTAGCAACATATTCTGACCCATAATTTTGCATCACATCAGGTACTTTTGTCTGAGCGGTTGTTCTACTGTCAATAAACTTAATTCCATTTCTTCTTAATGTAAAGATAAGACGATTAACTGCTGCTTCATCTGCAGTAAACTTGCTACCTGTATGGTTATTGATGTACTTAACACGAGGGAAAAGTTTCTTAATCTTACCAATTCGCTCTGATATCTCGCTTTGTGAATCATTTACATGTAAAGTAAAAGGCTCTTCAGAATTAAAACGCATAGCTTCTAAAGGCAGATGAACCATGTAAAAAGGCTCATCTTTAGCCAATGTTGCAGAGTTTGGATGACGATCACTAGGTGGTAAAAAAGCCATAGTAAGCGGCATATCTAAATTTTTAATTGCTTTAATATCACGACTAAATGAGACATCATCAATAATAATAGCTAGTTTAGGACGAGATGAGGAGTATATCAGCTTACGCTTTACCGCTTTTGGTGGTGCAGTCACGCTGCCTTTAGCATCTACATACTCATGTGCAGCAGTGGCGTACTCTTTACGGTTCAGCTTTAAGACGGTATGCAGTTTTTTATTTAAGTTGGAGACAGAACTAGATTTTTTTGTACTGCTTTGTAATTTTTTTATAGTTTTACGTAGTTCATGAATCTCTTTTTTATTCACATTGCTATTTTCAATAGTACCCTCTTTGTAGCCATAGTAGTACCCGATGCCCACTAGCAGTACAATAGTAATCAGTCCAACAACAAACCATGAAAATATAAAAAGAAAAGAAGAGAGTGCCTTGGACTCCTTCTTTTTTGCCTTACGCTTTGCCACTTAAAATCCTAAATATATGTAATTAATGTGAATTCTATTCAAATCGGAGTTAATAGTTCATTAGTATTTCATTTTGCAATTAATTTACATGTAGAAAAGTTTATAAAGAGTGATGCTATTACAAGGTGTAAAGAGAGGAATGGCACTAATGTGCCTGACGAACGTAGCAACGCAGCAAGTGCGTCGCTATTTTAGTTTGTATCTTGGTTTACAATTTTGTTTGCTGAAATCCATGGCATCATTTCACGAAGATTATTACCAGTTTTAGTAATTAGTTTCTCTTTGTCATTAGCACGTTCAGCATTCATACGAGGATAACCTGCTTGACCTTCTAAGATAAAGTCTTTTGCAAAACGACCATCTTGAATCTCAGTTAAGATATCTCTCATAGCCTGTTTTGACTCAGCATTAATAACACGTTTACCAGAAACATAGTCACCATACTCAGCAGTGTTAGAGATAGAGTATCTCATATCAGCAATTCCACCTTCAAACATAAGGTCAACAATTAGTTTAAGTTCGTGAAGACACTCAAAATATGCAAGCTCAGGAGCATAACCAGCTTCAGTCAGTGTTTCAAAACCAGCTTGAACTAAAGAAGCAGCACCACCACAAAGAACAGCTTGTTCTCCAAATAGGTCAGTTTCAGTTTCATCCTTGAAAGTTGTTTCGATAATTGCAGTACGACCACCACCAATAGCAGAAGCATATGAAAGAGCTAACTCTTTAGTAGTTCCTGAAGGGTTTTGACCAACAGCGATTAAATCTGGAATACCGCCACCACGAACAAATTCAGAACGCACAGTGTGTCCAGGAGCTTTTGGAGCAATCATTGTAACATTAATGTTAGCTGCTGGATTAACACGACCGTAATGGATGTTAAAACCGTGACCAAAAGCGATAGTAGCACCATCTTTTAGGTTTGGAGCAATTTCATTGTCATAAATCTCAGCTTGATTTTCATCTGGAAGAAGAATCATTACAACATCAGAACATGCAGTAGCTTCAGCAATACTAAGAACTTCAAAGTTTTTAGCTGCAGCTTTAGCCCATGAAGAACCACCTTTACGAAGCCCAATACACACTTCTACACCACTATCACGTAAGTTTTCTGCATGTGCATGACCTTGTGATCCAAAACCAATCATAGCTACTTTTTTAGATTTGATTAGATCGATATTACAATCTTTGTCATAATAAACATTTAATGCCATTGACATATCCTTCAATATTACGCAACGTGGCGTATAAAATTTTGCGCCATTATACAAAACTGAAACAAAATAAATGTTTAACCTAAAATATATGTTGACAAATTTTTGATAATTTTTTGTTTTTCATGCTAAAATTCAGAAAAAACTGGGATAATTTAATGAAAAAATTTAATCTATTCAATGAAATTATTATTTTGCAACGTACAGAACTTCTCAATGCCATTAACTCCAATAAAGAGTTTGCTATCACTTATGATGGCAATATCATCTATGAAAACCTTGACTCTAATGCATTAATCTATAGAGGTACAATCACACAACACTCATCAGCAGCACTAACACCACAAAAATCATTAAGTTTTAGTGAATTACTTGGAAACAACTATAGAGTCGTTGAAGATGAAGAGCGTATTCTAATTAAGGCTGCGGCTGCATGGCAGGATATTATTGGCTTAAATATTAAGCACTGTGACTATGATGACACTACTGCTGATGGTATTGCCGAGTTTTTAGACACAGAGCTTGAAGATATCGGATGGCAGGCTACCGAGTTTAATATTAAATACCGCGAGCTAGTCGATGTAATAGAGAAAGAGTGCGACGGTTTACTCTTATGCATTGAACAAGAAGAGCCCTATCAGTTTAGTGGTATGGGGTTTATTTTTGACCATAAAACTGCACGTAAGCGTCTTTTTGAGTTTTGTAAAAGTATTGCTATAGATAAAATAAAGAACGATCCAGACTTTAAAAAAGAGCACTTGAGTGATGATGAAGAAGAGGCAGCTACTTTCTTTGGGGCTTTATAGTTTTACTCATAAATTAAAATCAAAAAAATCAAAAATATCGAATAGATTTATTTCACTGTTATTTTTTGAGCCTCTTTGCAAATGTTTCGAATCATACTTGATTCTCTCTGTTCGCTCTTTTTCATAACGTGCTTCTCTTTTTTCTCTAGCTTTTTCTTGCTCTTTACTGTGGTGTATGCCGCCAGCTTTTACCCACTCATAAATACGTTTTAACTCTCCAGAGTCAAGCCAAATACCGTGTTTAACACAGACATCTACAATAATTCCGCTACTCTTTTCATAGTTGCGTCTCTGCATTAATTTACTACATACAGGACACTTTTTATAAACCACTTTCTCTTTTAATGAAACTTTTTGGGCATTATCATAAAGTTTTTTATAGTCAATCTCATAGGAGTGTTTTACAGTTAAATCAATTAGTGCTTGAAGTTCATTAAGATCAAAAAAGAGTCCATGACATCTATGACACCGCTCTATTAAAAATGCTCCACCTGTTTTAAGATCAATAGTCTGTAACGATATATTACATGTAGGACAGGTACGAAGTGTCTCTGGGTGCTTTAGTGTATATTCGTGGATTTCTTGCAGATTAATATCATTTCGTGTGCCGCAATATTTACATGTAATCTCTTGAAGTGGTGCGCCACATTTTTTACATCCCGCCATGAGAGACCAGCCAACGTTCTAAGATAATTTTAGCTGCAATAGAGTCGATTCTACCGTCACGCTTGTATTTCATATTGCCCCGCATTAAGGCTTCATCTTCTAATGAGCTATCACTCTCATCCTGAAAATGAAGCTCCCCTTCAAAAGCAACCAGATTCATAAAGTGAGCTACCCGTCGTCGCATCTCATCTTCACTGCTGCCACCAATAGGAATTCCAACAACAACAACTTGAGCGCCCCACTCTTTTATAATAGCTTGAACATCATCTGAAGCTTGATTACGATTACGTCGTTCAACAGCATTAAGCGGTGTAACAATATTACCATCAGCACTATACGCCAAACCGATACGTTTTAAGCCCAAATCTATTGCAATAATCTTCATCTCTATTTTCCTAGACAGAAACTTCCAAACATCTTGTCTAGCATCTCATCATTTTCAAACGGTCTTGTAATTGAAGCAATCTCATTTAACGCAACATTTAAATTAAATGAAAATATCTCAAGCTCTTGATCTTGAAGTGGCTCATACGACTCTTTAATTGCCTGTAGTGTCTTACTCACCGCTTGGACTTGACGTGTTGAGATGAGCATCATCTCATCAGAACTGTTTTTAGAGTCCATAATAGTTTTAAGTTTAGCAATTAATTCACTGCTACTTTCTTTACAGCTTAAAGTCACTAGATCATATTTACTAAGAGAACTCACATCAAACTGTGATTTTAAATCACTCTTATTAATAACAACAATTAGCTCTTTTTCACTGCTGCATCTGTTTAGAAGTGAGATAATTGCTTCATCTTCAGCATCTCTGTCTCGGCTGTTATCAAATAGAGCTATGACAATATCACTCTCTTTAATAGCATCTATTGAACGCTCTATCCCAATACGTTCAATCTCATCACCAGCTTCACGAATACCAGCAGTATCAACAATTTTAATAAGATGTGAACCAATTTTGACCTCTTCTTCAATAGTGTCACGTGTGGTTCCTGCAATATCACTAACAATTGCCCTAGAGTAGTTTAACAGTGAGTTTAGTAGTGAACTTTTGCCAACATTGGGCTTACCAATAATACTAACTTTAAAGCCCTGCATCAGACCTACTCTATTTTGTGATGCTTCTAGAGTATTGCTCAGTTTTACATGTAAATTTTCTAACTTACTCATAATCTGATTAATGAGGTCTTGAGGCAAATCCTCTTCTGCATAGTCAATGCTAACTTCTGAATAGGCAAGAATATGGAGAAGTTCATCTCTGACATACTCAATATATTCTCGTAGTGACCCTTTCATCTGCTTGGCTAAAATTGCTGCAGCATCTTCACTTTTAGCTTCGATTAACTGAGCAATTGCCTCAGCTTCACTCAGATCAATACGGCCGTTTAAAAAAGCACGTTTAGAAAACTCACCCGGATTAGCCAACTCTGCACCAGCATCAAGAGTGGCTTGAAGAATCTGTTGCGCAACAATAAGTCCACCATGACACTGAAACTCCACAACATCTTCTGCTGTAAAGCTATAAGGCGCTTTAAAGTACAAAACAATGGCTTCATCTATAAGCTGATTATTGACACTATAAAGGGAGGTTAGCGTAGCATGTCGTGCTTTGAAGCTATTTTGTAATGAAAGTGTTTTGGCAATATCTAAAGAGAGAGGACCACTAAGACGAATAATAGCAATTGAACCAACGCCATGAGCAGTGGCAATGGCTGCAATAGTTTTACTCATACTATTGCCTTAATAGCCGTTATTATAGTCGTTGATTATAATAAATTTTAGACCATCACGAGTCGAACGAATCGCTACATATTTATCAGAGTAGATTTCACGAAGTTGCTTTAGAGCAATTTGGACTAAAACACCATCAAGCACTTTAGTCTGTGCACGTCCATCACGTTCAACTGTTTCACATACACTAACTAAATAACGAGAGATTGACTCTTCTTGGTTCATCAAAAACTCTGCAATCTCCAAACGAAGCTGTAAGTTATATTCTGAACTAATCCAGTTAAAAATCATATAAGAGAGTGCTTTATAGCGGTACCCTTCTTTCCCAATTAAAAGTGCAGCATCTTTTCCTGAGAACTCTACTAAAATTGTATCCTCATTATAAACGCACACTTTAATAGCATCAATATCAAAACAGATATGAGAGAAGAGTTTGTTGATTTTTTCACTTATCTCCTGAACTACATCACTTGCTTCACACTGTTCATCAAAAAAGCTTGAATCTATTTCAGAGCTATCATAAGCTGCAGCAGACTCCTTTAGTTCATCTAAAGACTGCTCTTCAACATGCACTTCATCTTGATCCGTTACAAAACTTTCAGGCATAATAGTGTCATTATAGACAGTCTGTTCAACAGGTTTTTCTTCTATCTCTTGCTTAACAGGTGCAGTAACTTTCTCTTTTTTTGGCTTTTGATCTGCTTTTTTTAGTTTTTGTTCTTGAGCTTTAGGTTCTTCAACTACCGTACATCGTGCCACAATTATGGCACCTTTTTTAAACATGCCCAAAAACCCTTTTGAAGGGTGTTGAACAATTTCAACTTGAAGCTGTGTTACAGAACACTGTAACCTAGTAGCGGCGTCAGCATAAGCATCTTCAAGTGTTGTTGCTTCAATCTTTATCATGATGTTTCTCCGCTAAGTGTTGTTCATGACGCTGTGCTTTATCTGTCTCAAATTTGTTATTAACAATAAACTGTTGAATAATTGAAAATACATTATTAATTAACCAGTAAAGTACCAGACCTGCTGGGAATGTGATGAAAAAGAACGTAAATATAACTGGTAACCACTTAAACACTTTCTCTTGCATAGG
Source organism: Campylobacterota bacterium (assembly GCA_034661055.1). GTDB lineage: Bacteria > Campylobacterota > Campylobacteria > Campylobacterales > Sulfurimonadaceae > QNZR01. Next base: position 53,271 of record JAYEKO010000004.1, on the reverse strand, counting down.
GTCTGTAAAGTTGTTTGGAGTGATGTGTTGCTGATACCACATTGTAGCACCCATAAGTAGAGGCAGTATAAAGTAAGGGTCCATTTTAGAGAGATCTGCCCATGCCAACCATGATGCACCCTGTAACTCAACCGCATTAAGGAGTACACGGTAAATTGCAAAGAATACTGGAATCTGTAGCAGCATAGGAAGACATCCACCAACCGGATTGGCATTATGCTTCTTATAAAGGTCCATTACTGCAGCATTCATACGCTGTGGATCACCTTTATATTTAGCTTGAACCTCTTTAACACGTGGTGCAATCTCTTTCATTCTCTGCATAGACATCATACCTTTAAATGTCAATGGAAACATCAGCATTCTAATAATAAATGTCAGTGCAATAATTGCCCAACCCCAGTTTCCAAAGATACCATGAAGCCACAAAAGAACACTAAATAGTGGTGCTGACACAAAAGTAAAGAAACCATACTCAATAGCATTGACTAAAATAGGGTCAACAGACTCTAAAATCTTGTAGTCTTTTGGTCCTAAATAACCGTGAAAAGAGGTTGTCGGCTTAGCATCAAAATAGACAACAGGATTACTGTCACGATCACGATCAACAATAACATTAATATCTCTATCTAAACCATACATAATAGAAGCGTGATACTGTCCAAAAGCAGAAAGAAGCTCTAAGTTACTAAACGTTGAACGTCCTTCAACATCTTCATCTTCAAAGACTGTCATAAGACCTGTGCTGTCATAAACTAAAGCACCGTTAACGGTCATCATCTGTTCATTTTTCTGCTTAGCACGCTGTCCTAAGTAAACAAAATAGCGCTTCTCATTTGAGAGTTTAATGTTAATATCGTAATGACCATCTGCATAAAATGTTAGCTCTTTAACTACAGTTACCTCAGGTAGTGTCTGAGTCAATGTTACGGTAGCTTTATCTGATGCAGTAAGATCAAGATTTGAAGCTGTAGTAATATAAGGAGTTTTTAGTGCAAGTGCATCTAAACTAGCATCTGAAAAACGTATGTGAAGTGGTTTAGTGCCGTAGTCTGAAATTAGCTGTGTTAGCCCATCATCACTGCTAAACTTCTCTTCTTTTAATACTTTAGAGCTAATACGACCTAATGTATCTACATCTAAAGAGAAGTTTGGAGCTTCTACATGAACAAGATTACTTGAACTTGAAGCTGGAAGTGGTGTTTGTGTAGCTTCTGACTGAACCTCTGGTGTAAATGGTACTGCTTTGGCATCATTGTAGCCATTTTGCACTCCATCTTTTACAGTGACATTTTGGACTTGTTGTGATCTATTTTGATCATCAAGCATCTGGTTTTCTGGTGGGACAATTGCCGAATATATTACAAAAAATATAAATGAAAGCAGTACTGCTACAATAAGACGTTGGTTCGATGACATGTTTTCTAACACGATTACCCTTTAAAAGTAAAGTTTTTGATTATATAAAAGCGATTATGACTTTTTGGAACAAGCCAGTATTTTATCGTATCTAAAGTTAAAGTTGAGGGATGCTCAGACAATTTATTTAAAATTGGGTAGTCAATGCCGCCTTTAAAGAGTTGATTACATCTTAAAATACGAAAAAAGCTACTATAAAAAGCATAAAAAAGTGAATTATGTTCAAATTGCCACTTCGCATATTCTGAACATGATGGATAATATCTGCAACTACCAAAACTAAGTACAGAGAGAAATTTTTGATAAGCACTTAAAAGTAGAAGAAGAGCTTTACGAAACATTAACTTAATGCTCCAGTTCTTTTTAATAATTTTTGAAAATCAGATTTAAGTTGTGCTGGTGATGTAGAGTTCATAGCCTCTTTTGCTACAAGAACATAATGACCCTCTTTAAGCTTGTCTGAAAACTCAAAAAAAAGAGCTCGCATCCGACGCTTTGAGCGGTTACGTTTAACAGCGTTGCCAACTTTTTTGCCAGCGGTAAAACCTATGAATTTTTCCCCAGATTTGGGAAAGAAAAAGAGAACACAAGAACGCGAATGTTGATTCTTGCCTCTTCTGTAGATAGACTGAAACTCTCGATTGTGTTTCAGCAGTAAAAAGGAGCCTAAACGCTCAATTTTTTTCTGCCCTTAGCACGACGAGCGTTAAGTACTCTACGACCATTTTTTGTTGCCATACGAGCTCTGAAACCATGAGTACGCTTACGTGGCGTATTATGCGGTTGGTATGTTCTTTTCATTACCATTCCTTATTCAATTTTTAGTGCGCAATTATAGTCAAAACATACTTAAAGTGCGTTTAAGTTTTAATTCACTTAAGTAATTCTTTTATTAGTCGATACTAAATGATAACAAAACAATATGGAGGTGACTCATGATTAGTTCATCATTAGATGCGTACCGTTCTCATGACTTAAACATTCAGATGCGTACTAGCAGTGGGGACACTGTTTCACTTGACTTCTCCAACAAGCAAGAGCTCTCTATGAAAGAGACTAAAGATGCCAGTGGAAGCAGTAGCTCTTTTTCATTTGCATCCATGCAATCTTATAGCTTTGAAGTTGATAGTAATGGAATAAGTAAGCAAGATAAAAAAGAGATTCAAGAGTTTATGAAAATTGCACAGCCTTATATTGACAATTTTATGAATGAGCTTTCAGATGGCAAACAGAGCACCTCGCGTGGTCAGGTTACAAAAGCTCTAAATGAAGTGTTAACGCCACTTAAAGGTGGAGGTAACAACCATCATAACCAAGTGAAAAATGATATTGTAAAAACTTTTGACAATGCAGCTTCACAGATTGAGCAGTTTGATAAGATTTTAGATGAGAGTCAAAAACTCCTAGAAAACGTTCTAAAAATGTTTGATAAGGTTGAAGAAGAACTTTACGCTTAATTTGAGTTGAATAAAAACTCTTTTAGAGGCGGTTGCGCATGCGACTGCCCCGTAGAAGACGGTAACTCTGTCAGAGACCGTGTCATCTCCATATGACAATCTCTACACGCCTGAATAACATCATGTTCTCTAAGATTTGGTTTGTTAATTTTTTCCATTGGATGACAACCAAAACAGTCACTGCCACACTCTGCCATACTATTTGGATTAGCACTATGACAGTTAATGCAAGTAAGCATCGGCTTATGACGCAAATCTTCATTAATAGTAGGAATAAGTGCAGGATGACAAGTTAAACAGTCTCCCGTGCATGCAAAAAGTGTTAGTGTTAAAAAAAGTAGTGTGCTTATTATTTTCATGGTAAAATTATACATGTAAATATTAAACGTCTAAAAAATCGCAGCACTTACATACCCAACGACTCTAGATTTATCACCACTATAATCTGCACTAGTAGAGTAGTCTAAAAGCTTCACCTCATAATTGACTTTTTTTGCAACTTCTAAAATTGCTTTAACCCCTGTTAAACCACACGCTTCACACCCTTGATTAATTAAAGTATTATCTTTTTTTGCAATAGCGTTAAGACAGATATTGTCAAGTTTTTCAGCCTCTTGTTCTGTGTGAAAGTGACTTAAATCAGTACTAATAACAATAACATTATCTTGATCTTTTAGAAGTTCATAACAGAGTTTCGCCAACTCCAAGTAGCTAACTTCTCCATAAATTAACTCAATGACTTTTGCTTTTTGAAAGTAGTGTTTAATAAATGGCATCTGGGTTTCAGTACTGTGTTCTTGCCTATGTGCATCAGGTGCATAACCGATAGAAAAAGATTTTTTCATTAATGCTAAATAATCTCTATCTATCGGTAACTCACCACATGGTGTCTCATAAGAATCGGCATCAATCGAACTAACTCCTTTAATATGCACATAATGGCTTGGACCAATAACAATAACACGCTTTGCACTACTATTTTTTAAAAGCCTATGAGCTAAATTGGCAGTAAAACCACTATAGACATAACCAGCATGAGGAGCAATAATAGCACGAGGATTCTGCTTTAATATGCTTTTATCTTTTAAACGTTTTGATAGTTCATCATTGAAAGAAGCTATAATTTTTCCTACTTCATTACAACTCCGAGGATAAAATGTTCCTCTTACCGCTGCACTACGCTGCATAAGAACTCCTTTTACTCTTTTATTTTTTCAACCTTATAGGTATAAATCTCAGGATGAAAGTCTAAACAGTTCGGTCGCATTCCCGCTTTTTGACACAGTGATGCAAAAAATTTATCGGGTCGTGGGAGCTGTTCCCAGACTTGAGGCAAATAGGTCCCTCTATATCGATCTTTTTGCAAGACTACTCCATCAATATTTGGACGTATTTTTTTGTAAAGATCATCGGCATCTCTATAGTGCAATCGTTTTGGTTCACTTAAAAGTGAGATTTCAATTGTAAAACCATCATAGTCAAACTCTCTTTGAGTCAATTGACGAAAACGGGTATCTTGAAATGCAGCAGCTTTGGCATTAGAGACAATATCGTCTAAAAGAGTACGGTGAGCAGTCAACGAACCAATACATCCTCGTAAATTTTTATCTAACTCTAAAGTGACAAACACTGCCCCTTTTTTACGTAACTCTGGATGCCTACTTAAAAGCTCCCTTTTATCAATAAGAACCTTCTGCTGTAACTCTTCTAAGATGGCACTGTTGGCAATGTCAATTAAATATTTTCTATTCATAATAGATATTATACACTTTTAATCACTCTTTTAAAGTACCTATTAAGCCAAAAAGGAATAACATCTTATATAAGCATATTAAATAACGAGGTGTATTATGAACTCTTTTTTTAAATTAACATTGTCGTCACTACTACTAAGTTCTTCTCTAGTTACAGCAGAAGAGTTAGACCTTGACTCCATCGCACTGCAAGCACATCTTTTAGGCACTCAAGAGTTAAGTGTCACTGGTGAATTTGCACAATATGACTTTGTTGGAGTCGAAACTGCATTTGACTGGACCTTCTCAACAGCTAACGGTACCGTCTATCAACTTCAAGGAAAAGAACCGTCTGCTACGGATGTTTTTGGATGGAAACAGGTTACCGTCACTCCAAGTGAAGCATCATGGTATATGAGTTATTTAGGTGACTGGGATAATGATGGCGACGGCCGATTTGATTGGCTTTTAGTTGGAAATGGAAGTAATGCCGTCTATAAACTTGCCGGAGTCACTGACAGCGGCAACTTTGCCTACTCCTCAAAGATTAATGTTCCATACAGTGTTTCTGGTGATAAGACTAAAATTACTTTTGGCGATGAAAATACGCCGCAACTAAGCGTTACCTATCCAACCAGTGGTGACATTGCAGTTCATGTTGAACAGACTAATGGCAGCAGTTATATGGACTATTATGAAGATTCTATAGTTGGGAATATAGATGGTCAAGCTCTTGAAGTTCTTTACAGTGAAGGCAATCCTACTGAATTTTCAATAGGCACAACTAAAATTACCTACATATACAATGCTGATGAGACTATTAACTTCAAGTTTTATAGCAACAATCTCTTAGAATTTGAAAGTTCCAACGTAGCTACAAAAAAAGTAACAAATTTATCAGATGAAGATTTTAGAGCACTAGTTATAGTCCTATTTGCAATGATGAGAGAACAAAAAAAGGACTATGATGACGCTTATACAATACAAATGTTTATGTATTCTCTCTTAACACATGAAGCAATCAGAGAAGTACTGAATATTGAAACTGTCACTACTGATGAGCCACCGACTGATGAGCCGTCAACTACAGAAGATATTCCTGAAGGCGTTATAACTATTCATATCATCAATTTTGCTAATAATTTAGAAGATTATTGGCAAGGTTACTACTTGACCTATGATCAATGTTCAGCTGTTTATACTGAATCTTCTTACTATCAAATCGAAATTGGTCCTGCGACAGTAAGTTGCCTTTATACTGATGATGGTGATTACAAAGGTAACCGTGTATGGAATATTGATGGAGATTCAAATTCAAGGTTTACAACAGTTCTGCAGGAACCGTATATTAGTATGAGTCGTTCCACAGACACATTTCATTCAAGTGCCACCATTAAAAATGGGAAATATTCTTCTTTTAAAAATGACATAATATCTGATGGTGACTACATTGATGAATACATTTTACACATAGATGAAGATTCTATGAACCTTTATTTTTATACTGATTATATAGAACTATATCAAGCTAAATTTAAAGCAGATGGTAAATTGTCACAATTTTGTACTATTACTGAATCCGGAGAATTGTTATCGTGTGAGAACTATTAGTTCTCACACTCCACAAGTTCCAGTTTGGGAATGTAAAACTTATATTTTCTTTAAAATAGCATCAAGCGTTGTAGTGGGTAGAAAGCGTTTAAATGTTCCCAAAAGATGCGTTGCAAAAGTAATGTAATACCGTGGTTTTGGTTGTTTTTTTTCTAAAGCCAAAACTACTTTGTTAATGACTACATCAGATTTACATGTAAAAAAATCATCTTCTTTTCTCTCACCTGAGGTTGCCATCTGCACAGCATATTCTGCGTTAAAAACACTCTGTTTAGCATCAATATTCTTCTCAAACATCTTAATGGCATTTTTTCTAAAATCTGACACTACAGGGCCCGTATTTAGAGTAATTACATGTATATTGCTACCAGCTAACTCTTGACGCAATGTATCACACAAGCCTTCAACCGCATATTTTGAGGCGTTGTAAGCTCCTCGAAAACGCAGAGAGATAATACCAAGGACTGAACTATGCTGAAGTATCCGTCCATATCCTTGAGTACGCATAATGGGAATGACACGACGGGTGAGTTCATGCAGACCAAAGACATTAGTAAGAAACTGTTCTTTTAATACCTCGGTCTCAATATCTTCAACTGCTCCAGGTTGTCCATAGCCTGCATTATTAAAAAGAGCATAGAGGGTTCCACCGGTCTGCTCTAAAATACTATCTAAAACAGCATCAATTGTATCTATCTTTGTAACATCAAGAAGGTAAGCATCAAGCCCTTCATTTTTAAGACGATTAACATCATCTTGTTGACGTGCTGTAGCGAAAACCTTATAACCGTTACTATGCAGGTAGTGTGCGGTGTCATAGCCTATTCCACTCGAGCAGCCAGTTATGAGAACTGTTTTTTTCATGACTCTGCCTCGCCATTTTCAATATCGAGTTTAAGTGTCATAATTGGTGATGCGTCAAGTAGTTCTGTATAAATAATATAGAGGGTACGATTTGTGTTGTTAAGAGAGACCAAAGCACTACTCTTAATATTGTTTGTATTAAATGTCGTTGCAATCTCTCGCAGCAGATTTCGGTTAGTTTCTAACACCTCTTCAAACTGCTCTTTGAGTTGCAGCATATTAATATTTTCTCTCATAAAGTCAATATAGAGCTTAAAACATTTCAACATATTCAATCGCATCTGCTCATAGATCTCATGTATGTCACTATTATTACTTTGAACAAATTGAACAGAGTTGTTACGCATATCTTTGGTTAGTTTTGCAACATAAGCTGACTCTCTAACTGAATTCATAATACGATCAACCCCTTTAGAGTCCTCCTCAGAAAGTGCAAGATTATTGAGCTTTTGTACAAAACTAAAGATGTCCGCCTCAATACTTTTAATCTGTTGATAGTTCTTTTTATGATCAAACTCAATAAGTCGGCTATTGTTTTTTAACACCTCTTTAATATTGGTACTCTCTTTAAAAAGATCATTAGCTTGAATATTACATGAGAGTAGTGTGTATTTCATGCACTTAAGAAAAAGATGTTTCCCCTCATTTCTCAATGCTACAACAGCACTCTCAGCCACGCTTAAATCTGTCAAGTGAATATATTTTGTAGCATGTACCTCCTTACATTGAAAATACCCTTGAAGAAAATCAGCAAGTTTATTAATAAAAAAGTAGAGACTTAAGACCCCAAGCAGATTGAAGATGGTATGAAAAAGTGCTAATGCCATGGTAAGATCACTACTAAAATCTAGTGTCACTAAAAGTAAATAGCTTACAGCAGGTAGAATTAAAAGAGCAATAACGGCCGTAATGACATTAAAAAGAAAATGTGCTGCCGCTGCTCTCTTTTTATCGGGAATACCTCCAATAGATCCTAGCATTGCTGTTACTGTGGTCCCAATATTTGCACCAATCATCATCACCGCTGCAAATTCAAAGCTTATAATATTAACACTAAGGGCACTTAAAATAATTGCTGTTGTTGCCGAACTAGATTGAATAACAGCCGTTATTGCCAAACCTAAAAAAAGAAAAAAAGCGAGAGGATAAGTATTGAACTCAGCAATATCAATAGTGCTAGCTAAACCATCTACTGCTGTCTTAATAAGGTCTAGACCAAAAAAGAGCAGTCCAAAACCAATAATAATTTTTGCAAAAGATGCTAGTTTGGATTGATTATCAAGAAAAATATAAAAAAGTGCACCAAGTCCTACCATGGGCAAGGCAAAGAGCTCTAGCTTAAGCTTAAACCCTACAAGTGCTACAATCCACGCAGTAACAGTCGTTCCAAGATTAGAGCCAAAGATTACTCCTATACTAGCCCGTAGTGAAATTAGAGATGCGCTCACAAAAGATAGTGCCATCAGGGTAACCACGGATGAGCTCTGTAAAATTCCAGTTGCTGTTATTCCCGTAAGAACTGCTTTAAAATTAGTAGAGGTATAATTTTTAACAATTTTTTTGAAATTGGCACCTGCAAACTCTTTTAGAGCTACTTCCATATAGGTCATACCAAATAAAAAAATCCCTAAACCTGTCAGTGCCTCTAATATTGTAGTAAACATATTTTAAGAGTCTTCTCTCATTACCATAATCATGGTGTATAGACCCATTAAAAATACTCCAGAAAAAATCCATAAGTTCTTATAGTAGTTTCCCGCAGAATATGACATTATGAGTAAAAGGACAATATATATTGTCAAAAATAATTTCTCTTTAATACTTAATTTATAACCAAACATAAACTCACTTTTTCCAATTTAAGATACTTCATAGTACAATGCCTTATTATATATTAACTTTCTAGGTAATTTCATGAAACAGTACCAAAGTGATGGTAAAAAACTTTTACATGTAGAGTATGATGACCAACCTGGTGTTGGTGATATTGTCGATGGCATGAGTGTTATCTCTGCCAATGAACGTGATGGCGACTTGGCTCTATTTCTTCAAGACAGCAATGGGCAAGTCGGTGTTTTTGTACTCGATGAAATCTACATTGTCGGCCGTGTCTTTGGGTTTGAAAACCTTGTTGAGGCCATAGAAGCTTGGATATCAGATGAGATTTAATCTTCAATCATTTTAAGCACATTGTCTGGAAGTGACTTTGAAGTTGAAGCTCCCATCTCTTTGAGCTTGTGTAGCTGTGATGTTACACTTCCTTTACCGTCATGAAGTTTATTATATGAAGCATCATAAGACTTTTTCACTGTATTAATCTGTTCACCTAATTTTTCCATATCGGTTACAAAACCCACAAACTTATCGTAAAGTGCCCCTGCCCTGTGTGCAATAGCTTGTGCATTTTTCTGTTGATGCTCATACCGCCACGTATTCTCAACTGAACGCAGTGCGACCATTAACGTTGAAGGGCCTACGAGTAAAATGTTTTTTCTAAAAGCTCTCTCATAAAGTCCCTCGTCTGCTTCTAATGCCAGCAGTAAAGCACTCTCTACAGGAACAAACATAAAAATAAAATCTAAGGTCTTAATACCTTCAAGTTTTACATAGTTTTTATCGCTCAGTAGTTTTACATGTAAATTTAGTGAGCTCACATGCTCTTTAAGGTACTGCTCTTTGTCAGTTTGTGAACTAACATAACGCTCATATGCTGTCAATGAAGTTTTAGCATCAATGATTATTTCTCTATTATCTGGGAGATGCACTAAGACGTCGGGACGATACTTTTTACTTCCATCATCACTTTTTAGGCTTACTTCTCTATCATATTCATGTCCAAGTCGTAGTCCTGAGGATTCTAAGACCTTCTCCAATATCATCTCACCCCAAACACCTTGGGTCTTATTTTCACCTTTTAACGCTTGTGTCAAACTACGCGTCTCATCTGACATTTTTTGGTTTAACTCTTTAAGATGGTGCAGCTCTTGCTGTAACATAGAACGCTCTTTAGTTTCATTAACATAGACATCATTAACCTGTTTTTTAAACTGCTCTATCTGCTCTTTAAAAGGAGCCACTACCTTATTAATTTCTTGAGTGTTTTGTAGTACAAACTTTTGACTCTGAACATCAGAGATTCTCTGCGATAAATCTTGAAACTGCAATAACATCTGCTCTTTATTACTCTGTAGAAGTTCAAGCTTTTCTTGTGCTGCTTTTTCATCTCTGCTTAGTGCCATCTTTAGTGCTGAACTCTCACTTTTACTCTGAGAAAGAAGTGTGTACAGCCTCTCAATTTTAACCTGCATAAAGTAGAGTGCTACTCCAATAATAAAAATACCGAAAATAAATCCCAACAGCAGTGACATAGGTTCAATAGTCATTAATATGCTTTGCATGAAATTATTATACCAATATTACACACTCATATATATTTTTATTACATTTTAGTTGCTTTTACATAAATTATTGATAAAATATGACAGAAAATCCACATACGAAAGATGTCCAATGAATAATATGACCATTAAGGCAAAGCTTGTTTTTTTAAGTGTTGCCGTTTTAACCGTAATATTTGTATTTTCCATTATGACTGCCTACGACTCATGGAGTACTTATAAAGATGCCAAAAAAGCGAGTTCTGTTACTGAGCTCTCTGTAAAGATGAGTGCCGTGCTTCATGAACTTCAAAAAGAGCGTGGCGCTAGTGCTGGATTTATTGGTTCCAAAGGAAATAAGTTTAGAGACATTCTTCCTAAACAACAGGGTGATACTGATGCAAAGATTCGTGACTTAAAAGCATTTTGTAACGCTAAGCAAAACAGTGATTCAAAGTTAGTTCTGAGTGAGCTAGACTTTGACTCTATTGCCCCTATTCGTTCCAAAGTCAACGCGCTGTCTGTACCTGCAAAAGTTCCTGTTAAGTTCTATACCGCTTTTAATAAAAAAATCATAGATATGATTTCTAAGTTCTCAACACTACCCCACGATAATGAGGTACGCAGTAATTTTAATAGTATGGTAATCTTTATTAGCTCTAAAGAGCGCGCTGGAATTGAGAGGGCTGTACTCTCTGGTGTTTTTGCAAACGACACCTTTACCCGAGCTAACTTTGCAAAGTTCTCCTCGTTAGCAGCACAACAGACCACACTGTTAAATCTTTTTAATCATCTCTCTGACAAAAAAACACAAGGGTGGTATGATGAAGCAAAAAGTGACCCCTCATTTGCAGAGGTTGAAGCAATGCGTACCATCGCATTTGCTAAAGAGAGCGGCTTTGGAATTGACGCAACACACTGGTTTAAGACCATTACTAAAAAAATCAACAAACTTAAATGGCTTGAAGATAAGATCTCAACATCTACTATAGAGACTGCCCATGCAAAATCATCTACAGCCTTAATAACACTGATGACAATTATCATTGCCTCATTGGTTGTTCTTAGCCTAATTCTTTACATTACCACAAACATTACCAACTCAATCTCAAGCTCGATTAACCGATTTAAAGAGTTAATTGGAAAAGTTAATGAGGGAGACCTCTCCATTGAAGTAGAACGTCGAAGTGTCGTACGTAACGAAATGGATGAGATTACAGCACTGCTACAATCCCTTGTCACTATTATGAAGAACTTAACCACTAGAATCAACTCCTCTGTTCATGCAGCCTCAGAAAATGACTTTAGTTATGACCTTAATGATGATGGATTAAAAGGTGACTTCTCAGAAGCTATTAACATGGTAAAAAGTGGAATTGCTGCCATGCAAGATGCCAATCATAAGCAGCAGGTCATCGCTTTTAATGGCTCTGTTTTAGGCATTGGCAATACGGGAGAGGGACTGACACTAATTCAGAGTGAAATTGCTACCGTCATTGAAGAGCTGATGCATGTTCATCAAAGTACTCAAAAAACAAGTAATCAATCCACTGAGAGTATGGAGCAGGTTGAAGCCATTTTACTAAAACTACAGTCTCTTGTAGAACATATTAATGACAGCAATATCTCCATTGAAGGACTTAACGAGAAGACTAATGAAATCACTTCTGTGGTTGATTTAATTAAAGATATTGCAGAGCAGACTAATCTTCTTGCACTTAATGCGGCTATTGAAGCGGCACGTGCAGGTGAGCATGGTCGTGGTTTTGCTGTTGTTGCCGATGAAGTCCGTAAATTGGCTGAACGTACCCAAAAAGCAACTAGTGAAATTACCATATCTATTAACTCTATGAAACAAGAGGCTAGCATCGTCCTAGACAAGTCTGAGAGTATGACTGCTCTTGCACAAGAGTCTTCATCATCAGTAGAGGCATTTAATGCTACCATGAGTGAACTTAACTCGGATGCCACTGAGATGGCTCACCTTGTTGAAGATATGGAGAACCGTGTCTTTATTGTTCTGGCCAAAATTGATCATATCATCTTTAAAACAGAAGCTTACGACACCATTGTCAATGCCGATACATCAAAAACATTTACACGTCATACAGAGTGTCGCTTAGGTAAATGGTACGAGACTACCGGTAAAGAACGTTTTGGAGACACCAACGCCTATAAAGCATCGGTTACTCCACACAAGTCAGTTCATGACAAAGTTCATGACAACATAGACTTTATGACACCTAAGGACAGACGTCTTGAGAATGAAGATAAAATCATTTCGAACTTTAAAGAGATGGAGGCATCAAGTGACAAACTCTTTACTGCTCTTGATGACATGAGAAACGAAAAGAAACACTAAAAGAGTCATTGACTCTTTTAGTTAACATCTACATGTATCTCTTTAGCGTCACTTTTAAAAGTAACCGTACTTCCTTCATCAACTTCACCACTTAAAATTAGATTAGCCAGTTTATCTTCAACAATCTCATAAAGAGCCCGTTTTAGTGGTCGTGCACCATAAACTGGGTCAAACCCCGCCTCTGCAATAATAGCAACAGCGCTCTCCTCTAAAATCAATGTTATGTCACGATCTTTGACTTTGTTTACAATATCATTAAAAAAGAGTCTTACAATTTTTTCAATCTCACCCTGACCAAGTGGGTTAAAAGTGACAATATCATCTAAACGATTTAAAAACTCCGGTTTAAAGTTCTTTTTGAGTTCTTCCATAATGACAATCTCTAAATTTTCATCACCTACCATATTCATAATTTTATCACTCGCTATGTTTGAGGTTAAAATAATGATGGTATTGGTAAAGTCAATGGTTACACCCTTATTATCAGTAAGCCGTCCATCATCTAACACCTGAAGTAAGATATTAAAGACATCAGGATGTGCTTTTTCCACTTCATCAAAAAGTATGACACTGTAAGGTTTTCTACGAACCGCTTCGGTGAGTTGTCCACCCTCATCATAACCCACATAACCTGGAGGAGCGCCCACTAAACGTGACACCGCATGCTTCTCCATATATTCACTCATGTCAAGTCGAATAAGTGACTCTTGTGAATCAAATAAGAACTTGGCTAAAGTCTTAGCAGTTTGTGTCTTACCCACCCCTGTTGGCCCCAAGAAAAGAAAACTACCAATAGGACGGTCACTATCTGAAAGCCCTGCTTTGTTACGCTTAATAGCACGGGCAATGGCGTGTGTTGCTCGTTCTTGACCAATAACATCTCTGTTAAGCTCATCTTCTACATGTAAAATTTTCTCTTTTTCACCTTGAAGCATTTTAGTGACTGGAATCTGTGTCCAACGGCTGACAATACCGGCAATAGAGTCTTCATCAACGCTGTTTTTTAGCAATGTTCCCTGCTCTTGCATACGTTTCCACTGCTCTTGTATATTTGCTTCTTCATCATTAAGTTTAGGAATATCCCCATACTCAATTTCAGCTGCCTTGTTAAAGTCACCACTATTTTTGGCTACTTCAGCTGCTCGACGAGCTAACTCTATGTCACTTTTAATGCCTGCAATACGGTCAAACACCTCTTTTTCACTTCCAAACTGAGCTTCTAAAGAGCGCTGTTTTTCCTCAACATCGGCAAGCTCTTTTACAATCTCATCAAGACGCTTTTCATTAGCAGGCGTTACCTCCATTTTAAGAGCTTCTTGTTCTACATGTAATTCTTGATTTAAGCGTTTGACACGTGAAAGTTCATGCGGTTCTGACTCAATCTGCATCTTTAACTCTGCTGCAGCTTCATCAATGAGATCAATCGCTTTATCCGGTAAGAATCTATCACTAATGTAACGATCTGAAAGACGAGCTGCTGCTACTAATGCCGCATCGGTAATAGTTACATTATGGTGCGATTCTAAACGCTCTTTAATTCCACGTAAAATCTGAAGTGACTGATTTAAGTTTGGCTCACCCACATTTACTGTCTGAAAACGGCGCTGTAGAGCAGTATCTTTTTCAAAGTGTTTTCGGTACTCTTTAAGAGTTGTTGCCCCAATGGTATGTAACTCACCACGAGCAAGAGCAGGCTTTAAAATATTTGCCGCATCCATACTCCCCTCACTTGCACCTGCTCCAATAATGGTATGGATCTCATCAATAAACAAAATTATGCTACCACTCTGCTTTACTTCATCAATAACCGCCTTGAGACGATCTTCAAACTCACCACGATACTTTGCACCTGCTATTAATGCACTCATATCAAGAGTGACCACACGTTTGTTCTGCAGACTAAGTGGGACCTCTTTATTGTAAATTCTTTGTGCGAGACCTTCTGCTAAAGCTGTTTTACCAACCCCGGGCTCGCCAATTAAGATAGGGTTGTTTTTCGTCTTACGAATTAAAATCTGCATCATACGGCCAATCTCTTCATCACGTCCAATAACTGGTGCCAAGTTTCCTTCAGCAGCTTCTGCTGTTAAATCGATGCCATACTTATCTAAACTCTCTAGTGTCTCATCGGCACTTTGTGACTCAATTTTCTGCCCTGCTCGTGCGGCTTCAAGAGATTTATTTAAATTACTAATATCTATATATTTCTCTAAAATCTCTTTAAATGGAGTTTGGGTACTGTTAGAGACAATGTAACTGTCAACTGCCAAAAAGCTATCGCCATTTTTAGTCATCTCACCTACACCACGCTCTAGTGAGAGTACAAAATTTCTAGAGAGTCGAATGCTCTCTTTAGTGACACTCGATGATTTTACAAGTTTTGATGCGGCACTTTTAACATCTAACTCCATTGCGCTCTTATCTACATTTATTCTATTTAGAGCTTGATTTAAAACTGAGTTAGAGTTTGTAAGTAGCGCCCAAAAAAAATGTAGCGGCTCAACTTCTGCATTTTGGTTATGAAGTGCTAGTGAAAGCGCTGACTCTATTGTCTCGGTCATCTGATGTGTTAATTTTTCAAAAATATTATTCATTTCATAAATCCTTTAAACTTTAGTTACTTGCATTATACTAAATTGAGTGCAGTTCTGTCAAGTCTGTAAAAAGTTTAATAGTTGTCTAAAATGTCTTGCTTTAGGACTTTTTTATCTATCATTTTATTGTGTAGTGACTGAAACGGCATCTCTTTTTTATAGATTACCTGCGCAGGGATCATGTAGTTGGGAAGGTGCTTTTTAAGCTCAAAGATAATCTCATTTTTAGATAGTTTAGAAGCAGCATTGTAAACTAAGATTATCTCCTCTTCAATCTCTGCATTGGGAGCAGAGAAAACAGCACACTCTCTAACCTCAGCAATATTGTCATAAACAACACTCTCAATCTCATAAGGGCTTACACGATAACCACGAGTTTTAATCATGTCATCTTTTCGCGAGACAAAATAGATGTAACCCTCTTCATCTTTGTAAACATAATCACCACTGCGTACAACAATCTCATCACTCAAACAGCCCTCTAATGGTAAGACTTTATCTAAAATACTGATGCTTGCAAATCGTTGTGCTGTCTCTTTAGGAGAGTTCCAGTAGCCTTTGTAAATACATGTACCTCTATGAATTAACTCACCAATCTCACGCGCAGCACACTCATTACCCTCTTCATCAATTACAAAAAGTTCAACATCGGGTATGGCCTTACCAATAGAATTTGGACGAATATGAATCTGCTTGGGATCTAAGTATGCCGAACGAAATGCTTCAGTGAGTCCATGCATTGAGTAAAAGAGCGCATCTTTAAAGTTGTCGGCAATATTTTTAAGCATAAGTGACGTAATATTTCCACCTGAAGAGGTAATAATACGTAGGTGTTTTAGATGCTCAGAACTTGGAATTTTATGGGGGTCTTCATCGAACATCTGTGTAATATGAATTGGCATTAATGGCAGTACAGTAATTTTATCGTTAATTAAAAAGGTAAAAAAGTCGCTTGGCAACATAAATTTATGAATAGCCAATGTCGCTTTTTTATAAAGTGTACAAAAAATCTGGTTAAGTCCATAATCTAAATTAAAGGTAAGCAGACCTGCAATAATGTCATCTTCTTTAATATCTAAATATTTAGTAACCACACGCGCACCATCAGTTAAACTCTTATGTGTGATGACAATCCCTTTAGGGTCTCCTGATGAACCAAAGCTATAGGTAATCACAGCATTATCGTGTCCATTGATTTTACATGTAATTTTACCGCTGTAGCATTTATATATCTCTTCAAAAGAGACATCAGCATCTTCGTGTGCCTCATACGAGATGACTTTTCCACTAAAATCAATAGCTTTAATATTCTTGATTTTAGCACCATCAGTAACAATACAGTTAATGTCACAATCAGCAATAATATGTGCTACCTGTTCTGGCTTAAGCAGTCTTGTTATAGGGACAAAAACATATTCTGAACTTAGTAGTGCTAAAATAGCTATGACCTGCTGACTGCTTTTATTGGAGTAGATTCCAATGCGAGAACCACGAGGTAAGTCTAGTTCACCAAAGTAGTGTGCAATCTGATTAACTTTGGCAAAAAGTTCTGCATACGTATGCGTAATGTTATCTTCTTTAAGTGCTATCTTGTTTGGCAGAGTATGCTCAGCTATCTCCAATAAGTTTCTAATGCTATTGACTGACATTGTCGCTCCCTCTTAGTGTCCAGATTTTATAGTCGCTGTCTAAAATAATTTTTGGAGTCTGATGATAGTGAAGAATTTTTTTGTAAAAAAACTGAATAATCTCCTGGGACTCCTCAAAACCAAGTACTTTTGTTATCCCACCAGTAAGCACAATTGAATTAAGCTTTTCTAAGGTTAGCTCAATGTAGGACTCATGATGTTTTGACACCTTGTAGAGCACCAGAAATACTGCAAGCTGCATTAAGATTCGTGTCGCCTTTTGGCTATGCTCTTCTAAGATATTTTCATTAACCATTAGATGATCTAAAAGTTCATATACAAACTCATTATTTTTAGCACTAAAGACAAGGCTCTCTCGTGACTTATAGACTCCAAGTTTTTTAAAGACAAGTCGGTCATATCCACTTGTCGTTAAAATATTGTCATGAACTAGATCGGTACTATAATGAATGTCGGTCGTTGCACCACCAATATCAATAAGTAAAAACGGATCAACCACATCAAAATGCTCATTAAGATCACTCAGGGTCCTATTGACAACATATGGCGTTGAGTAGATTTGATTTGCTGTCAACGAGTAAAGCTCTTTAATATCCTCTTTTCCAATAATATCTTCTTGATAGAGGTTGGTTAGGTACTCTTTTAACTCATCTTCATCTACATGTAATTTATTGGTAAGAATGTTTTTAAATACTTTTAGATTTTCAATATTTTCTCTTAAAAACTCACTGCTGCTCTGACTTCCCACATAGACAATATTATGATACTTAACCTCTTTTAGATATTTAAGTAGTGTCTCATCAAAAATATTGGCATTAGAGTCAATACCACCTACAACAATAACGACATCAACCTCTTCTCGTGGCGGAGTATATTCATCAATTTTAGAGTAAAGCACCGTATCAATAATATTAATGCCCGAATTAAAAGCGATATTGGTTGCAAACTTTAGACTAAATGACTGGCTAATACCAATAATAAGCGTACTTAAACCACCATTTGCAGAGGAACAGATGTAAGTATCTTCTTTAGAATACTTTGTAAGAGTATCAGCACATTTAGAGTTCAGATCATCAAAAATATTCTTATCAAAATTTCTAAAGTGCTGCTCTAAGTTCTCACTGCTACTGACTTTAAAGTAAGTACTTCCAATATCAATCAATAGCTTACTCATAGCATTACTCCAATATCTTTAATAATCTTTTCAACGACTCTACTGTCATCAGCAATGTTGAGTTTATCGCGTTCAAATTTAAAACAGCGGTCAGATATTGGTACTTTTCCGCGTTTATAAAAACGGATGTTACTCTGATCATCACGAACCGTAATAACTTCATTATTGTTAATAATATGCGGAGAGAAAGGAATATCAATAATTCCATTTTTAATGGAGTTAAAGACTTTTCTCCAGAGTGTGTCGGCTTTATCGTTAAAGACCGCCTCTAAAATATCATCAACCTGCTCTGTTAAGTTCTCTTCCTCTTCCTCATCAACAACATGAGGCAGACCATGAAGCATATTTAGCGTATATTTCACATTAGCCACTGCTTGGGCATTTGCCTCTTTGGTTGGAATTCCAAATGCCTCTTCACGAGTTTTTGTAATGATTTTATCGGCACCAACTAGTGCCGCAATAACCGTACTTGTGTTAATGAGTGAGTCAGAATAGGTCTTATCACGAGGAAATGCTCCCATCCACTGGTGATAAACCAGATTAACAGTTGCATCACTATGTCCAAACTTATCTGCATATTTGCGAGCCAGTTTTTTAATGACGTTGGAGCTGACAATATCTTGATTCATTGAACCCGTTTGAGAAAAACTTACTGAGAACGATTTAACCCCCTCCTCTAGCGAGAGCAGCATCTCAAGTAGTTGAATGACAATGACAATAGCAGGTGGCTGCAGTGTTGCTGAGAGAGGCCCAAAAGACTCACGATTAATCGGTTCGTTTAAGTCAGAGTACGCAGCACACACTTTTTCAACATACTTCCAGTACAAAAATGCTTTATCTAGTGGGAAATTTTTAGAGTATGGAAGCAAATAGGTAATTGGTCCACCCTCAATCTCGAAAATACCAGAAGCTAAAGCAATCTCAATTAAAAGCCGTGCATCAGGAGTTCCGTGACGTAAACTAACAGGAGTATTGTAGTGCGTAATCATCTTGCGTGTTGTTCTATAGCCATGATTTACAAGCGGATAACCATTAAGCATATTGACATCATTCTCTTCAGATAGTGCTAGCATTTTTTTAGCCATAGCATAATCATTAAGGCGTGTGTTTGAATCAATGGTTAACGGGAGCACATCAACATTTGCCTCTTTAAATTCACCATAAAGTGCAAAGACTTTGTCATAAGTAGGAAAACCGCCACGAGGCTGCACTAACATCTGTTTAGATGTTTTAAACTTATGTGAGATAAAAAGGTCTTTACTCGCACCTTTTACAAACTCTTTAATCTCATCAAAATCAAAATTGTCAATGTACTCATTATTGACAATAATCTCTCTATCTCGTTGTAACATGCTCATGAACGCTCTTTTAAAAATTCTTCAAGAGCATCAATACCCTCATTTAGGTCAATCTGATGAAAAACCAAGTCAAATCCATACGCTTGGTATTTTGGGACTATTGTCTGAGCATCCATCTCACCAACACCCAAGTTACCGCCAATCATAAAGGCAACTCTGTTCATATCGTACTGACTCTTTAGTAGCTTTAAATCACGACACCAACCCTCTGCTTCACCGTTAAGCGAAGAGATAAGAAGCACATCCGCATCCGTCTCAATCACCGCATCAATAAACTCTTCAAGATAGGTATTTACCCCTAAATTAAAGACCTCAAAACCACGCTCTTGCAGTGAAATTTCAATTAATCTATTGGCAACAACATGAATATCATTGCCCACAACCCCGGTAACCACTTTTTTCATAAACGACCTAGCTATAAAATAATGGTAAGATTCTATCTATAATTCAATTAAAATCTAATTTAGGACTACAAAATGACTTTTGATACTGCAGATATATGTGATGAACATCATGATGATGTTCAAGTTTTAGCACCTCACTTCAACTCATACGGAGGCTTGGATCACTGCTGTGGAGAGATTGTGACCATAAAGCTTGATGAGGACAACACCGACCTCATCACCCTACTTAAAGAAAACGGAAAAGGCAAAGTCGCTGTTGTTGATGTAAGTGCAAGCTATGTTGCTGTTGTTGGTGACAAACTTATGGGTTTTGCAAAAGAGAATGAGTGGAACGGAATTATTGTTAACGGCTATATAAGAGACACAAAAAATACATGTAAAATTGACGTGGCTCTTTTTGCCCTCAACACCTGCCCTAAAAAAAGTAGAAAAATCTCTGCTGGATTGCGTAACATTGAACTAGAGTTTGGTGATGTTACATTTAGAGCAGGCGAGTATCTTTATGCTGATGATCATGGGATTATAGTGGCTGAGAAAGACTTACTTTCTACTCATCCCATTATTTAAGTTTAACTGAATCATTTTTTTAACTAATAGAGAAGCATACGCTCTTTCCCTTAAGGTTAAATCGAGGAAAGAGTAGGAAAAAGGGAAGAGATATATAAGAATATTGTATTAAGAGTTAATAGAACTTATGAATATTTTCCATTATATTTGAAAAAGTGACATCATTACCTTTTTCTTTTAAAAACTTATCTAGATACTCTTGTGCCACATCTAGGCCATCACTATTTTCAATCTCTAAAAGATTTTTGTAAAGCTCTGAGATAATGGCTACAACATGTTTAGAAACCGCTTTTCGTGATGCCATATAACCAATAATCTCACCACTGTCAGCATCTTTTTTAATATTAAATTCGGTAAATACCCAGTAGTAACGTCCATCTTTTGCTAAATTTTTTACAACAGCGTTAATATTTTGACCACTGCCAATAGTGTCCCATAAAAGTTTAAAGACTAGCTTTGGCATATCAGGGTGGCGAATAAGACTATGTGGCTGACCTATCAACTCTTCTTCAGAGTAACCCACTATCTCTCTAAAATAGCTGTTAGAGTAAGTAATAACACCTTTTGCATCAGTCTCACTGACTAAATAACGTTTTGGATCGAGTACAATCTCTTCATCAAGAGGTTCTGGTCGTTTCACATTGTTTCCTTCATAAATAAGTAAAACAATTATGCCACAAATATCTTAAAAAGATATTGCAATTTCAATAGGTATTTTACAAAGTCGTCTGTGGCTTTTTTTAACATTTATTCAACTTCTTCTTTGGTTGTTTGGAAAGCTTTGGAGAAGCTTTTTACCGATATATGGGTCATATATAAGTTTGGTTTTAATAGATTCAAGAATTTTTTTTGCCAAGTCTTATCTAATTTTTTTAAATCTTTAAAAACTTTATCATCAAATCGAAGCTTAAGCTTCAGAACGTTTTTGTGCTTCATGGTAATCTATCATATCATCAAGGTAGTTTTCAAGTGCTGCTTTAACAAAAAAACTTTTTGGTCTTTGTGTAGCTTTTGCTAAGTTTTCAAGCTTAGACTCCATAGAACTTTCTAGCCTAACTGATAGCATAATATATGATATAATCAAATTACGTAAAAAGACAAGAATGCGTTTAGCTACATTAATACGGCTTTTGTGCTTGAATACTTACGATTACCAAATTGTAAATTATGAGGTCAAAATATTGGCTTTGAGCAAAATGGAAAAGGTAAAGTTTTCAAAGCAGATGTTTTTTGGCATCCCCTTGTCAACGCAAAGAAAAGAGGGCAGTTTCTTTTTTGAGTTTAGTTTTAAGGAAAATCAAGCTAGTACGGCATTGCTAGTTCAAACAAAACTTTATCATGTAAAAAGACTAGATAAAAAGAAGGAAATTCAAATTGAATTGTAGTGTAAAAATATTAATGAAATTTGAATTAGGTAATTTAAAATAAAATGACCTACGACTATCTCAAAAACCTAAAAGCCCCAACTTAACCCTAAAACTGCTCAACAGTGACAACTTCGCCATGTCACTGGCATTTTTTTACTTTGCCTTTGTGCAAAAAAGAAATATTACGCTCAATCATTGGCTTAACGGTAGAGAAGGACATAGCGACATCGACAAAAAATGGCGACGCAGTGTGACTGATGTCAGAAACTGATTTGACTTTAGTGCAATGGAGCGCTATGTCAGTGATCGGAGTGAAAAAGAGTATTATGCGCACAGCGGTGGAAAATCCGGTGGACAGAAAGAGAAGCTCGCTTACAGGGTGACAGTTTATACAATGAGAAGAACTGCTGCAACTAAGGTTTACAAAAAACTAGGAATTGTGCATGCAAAACGATTTTTAAACCACACATAGATTGATACAACAATGAAATATTTGAATATAGATGATGATATGGAACTGATAGATTATGGGCTTTAATGTACTGTTTATGCATAGATAATCGATATTTTGGCGTTTAATATAGCAAAAACAGTATATTTGAAATTCAACAGCTTATTATATTTTATGAATTACTTGTATTTAAATATATTTGACTATTGTATTATTTTGTACTACAATACAAAATATATATTGTTTAATTAGTATAGGAATAAAAATGATAGAACAACTACAACTACTTTCAAATCAAATTTTAGCTCAAAAAGTCCCTAAATATAAAAGGTTTTTATTTAATAAAATCGACTTTAACGAGCGACTTATAGGTGTTTTAGGCTCTCGAGGTGTTGGAAAGACTACAATGCTACTTCAATATTTACATACTATATATAAAATAAAAAAAACACTTTATATTATGGCAGACCATCCACTTGTAGTTGAACTTGGACTTTTTGCAATAGCAGATGAGTTCCAAAAAAAAGGTGGAGAGGTTTTAATCATTGATGAGATACACAAGATTAAAAATTTTGAAACAGATCTAAAATTGATTTATGATAGTTTTTTCTCTTTAAATATTATTTTTACAGGATCAAATGCTATAGCGATAGATAATGCAAAGGCTGATTTAAGCAGGCGTGCTGTTATACATAAATTACCTGTACTATCATTTAGAGAATTTTTAGAACTAGAAACAAATGAAAATTTTGAACCTATCTCCTTAAATGAAATTTTGCAAAATCATACATCACATGCGATAGAGATTTTATCAAAAGTAAAACCATTTGCATATTTTGAGGAGTATTTAAAAAGTGGTGCATATCCATTTTATACAAGTTCTAAAGACAGCTATATTCAAAAGCTCTTAAGTGCCTCAATGCAAATTTTAGAAACAGACCTTCCAATGATTTATACAATTGACCATGATAAGATTAACTCTCTTAAAAAAATGATGATAATGCTTTGCCAAAGTGAGCCATATGATATCAATATCTCAAAGCTTTGTGGTGCAGTTAAGCTTAACCAAAGAACTCTCTATAAATATTTAGGAATTTTACAAGCAGCTGGGCTAATTAGAATATTAGGTGCAAAATCAAGTGGTGTCAGTATTATATCAAAGCCTGAAAAGCTATATTTAGATAATACTAACTTATTCTCAATATTTTGCGATAGTCCCAAAACAGGAACATTAAGAGAAACATTTTTTGCATCATCAGTATCGTATGCACATATTATCAACTATCCAAAGAGTGGCGACTTTATTCTAGAAGAAAAATATACTTTTGAAGTAGGTGGGAAAGATAAAAGTTTTAAGCAGTTAAAAGATGTAAAAAATGGATATGTTGTAGCAGATGATATAGAGGTTGGAGTTAATAATAAGATACCTCTTTGGTTGTTTGGTTTCCTTTATTAACTATATAAAATAAGTATTAATGGGGCTGTTGTAATATTTTTCGTTAATGTGTTTTTCATCAGTTGATGGATTGACATGAGTAATCATAACATCGCAGTTTATGTAGTCAAAATCTAAACAATATTGATATTATAAAAACTTGAATTCTTTTGCAATATTTATCAAAAATATGCAGATTTACTACAAAATGTAGTAAAACTTTGTAGTAAAATTTTAAGAATTAATTTTTAAAACCCTTAAAATAGGGCTATAAAAGGAATGAACTCACTAATCCAATAAGTCCACCAAAAATACCACCCCAAACAACTAGCCAACCTAGATGTTCTTTCATAAGATTATGCACCATCTCTTTAATCATAATGGGAGTAAGTTCATCAAGACGCTTTTGAATCACCTCCTCAATAGAGCTTATAAGGTCAGCACTTAGTGATGAATGTTGAATATGATGAGAAAGTTGTGTCTCAAATGCCTCACTTTGAACAATTTTAACGACAGCTTTTTTCATTTTATTGCTAAATGGGTCTCGAAGCTGCTCCAATGCACTTTCACCACCAAACATATTTAACATACCACCTAAGCTTGATTCCATCACTGTTTTACTAAGTGCATCAAATGCCGGAGTAAAATCGGTTGACTCTACAACAGGAGCTAAATTAATCTTTTTCTCTTCTGCTTCAAAAAACTCTTCTAACTGCTCTTTGGTAAAGAACTGTGTCATCATTAAACTCTTAATGGCTTCTTTGAACGCTTCAAATCTCTTTTGAATAATCCCTGAACCGTAAAGAAAAGGTACCTTTTCAAAAAGCATATGTATGGCCAACTGATTGGTTATAGCACCAGATAGTGCAAATAGTCCTGCATATAGAAGTGGTTTTGAAAACTCATTTAGGGGCAAAAGTGAGGTAGCAATAAGTAAAACCGCTACAAAATTGGTTATATAACTTTTATTCAATGGACAACCTTATTTTTTAAGTGCGCATTATACAAAAAATGGTTACCTTTTCAGATAAATTTTTATGAAGTAGATATTATGTTTCAAACAATAGCCAGTCAACTAAATAACTCAAGCAAA
The DNA here is from genome assembly GCA_034661055.1 of Campylobacterota bacterium. GTDB lineage: Bacteria > Campylobacterota > Campylobacteria > Campylobacterales > Sulfurimonadaceae > QNZR01. The sequence continues at coordinate 28,356 of JAYEKO010000004.1, read as the reverse complement.
GAAGAGATACTCTCATCTTTTGAGTTAGCACTAGAAAAGAGCAATGAAGCTCCATTTTGGGCAGAAAAAACAGTTCCTTTTGTCAACGCCATTCTCTCTGTTTTAATTCCACTAAGAGAGCAAAAACTACTTTTTACACCAGAAGGACGTACTGCCACAGATTTGACATCTGAGCTTTTTTTAAAGTGGTGTGATCTTGTCTCTTTAAAGATCCTAGCCTTTAAAATTCAGTCTAGCAACGAGGACGAGACCCTTTTAGAGACTAAATATAGCAGTGAAAAGGCGAAGCAGTTTCAATCAATTGAACTAGAAGAGCTAGGGACCTATTTAAGTGGCTACATGATTAATCTAGAAAATATAGATGACGACTTTCCTATTGCCCACTACAATTTACATGTAGGCATTACAACTGTCATTAAGGGTATGCTATAATTTTCATATGCAAGCAACATTAAGTCCTAGTAAGTTTTCTACTGTTTTTCTAATACTTCTGCCCGTGGTTGTACTCTTAGTTATTTTTTTATATAAAGACTACACAACAACTACGCAGGAAATTCATAATATTATCCATATGTCTCAAATGGATCATAAAGTTATTACAGAACTTAGAGAGATTATTAACCCTTTTACTAACTTGACCTTACAGGTTGTCTCTTTACTTTTTATTCTATTAACTATTGGATATATTCAACTTTTTTTCTTCTATCGCCACAAAAGCAAGAGCTCATTGGATCCAAATACAAAAGTCTTCGATAGAAAATATTACAATAAAATCATGAACACACTTAACCCCAAAGAGTATCAGGTTCTACTGCTTCAAATTGAAAACTTCGACGCAATTAAGAGCATATATGATGAAAATATTACCAATACTCTTGTCACCTCTGTTGCCAATAGAGTCTTAAGAATTATTAGAAACCACGATATTTTTATACGTTTTGAGGATGCAAATTTTGTTATTTTTTATAGAAGAAAAAGAGATTCTCAATCTGACATTTTAGCCCAGAGAATAATAGATGTTATTGTATCAAAACCTATTGTAATAGAAGGTCTCTACATACAAGCAGATATTAAAATAGCAATTAATACCCAACCTAATCACTACACTAATTTAAAAGAAGCAATTGAGAGTACAAAAAATAATCTTTCAACTATTGAGATTAACAGTTTTAGAAGGTCTCATTACAATAGTTCTGGCTTAAGTAAAACACCACAGACTATATTTGAACTACAAGAAGCACTTAAACATCAACAAGTTGTTCCCATTTTTCAGCCCATATATGACTTACAGAATATGCAACCTTGTGCTTATGAACTTTTTGCAAGGATTCTGCTTCCAAATAACGAGAACATTAAAGCAAAGGATTTTATTCCATTTATTACTCATCAAACTGTTAATCTTGATCTTGACATTACAATGCTCAAACAGGCCATCTCTGTAATGCAAAAACACTCTATAGCACTTCATATAAACTTACATATTAGCACACTTTGTCATGACTCTATGAGACAAAATCTTGATACACTATTAAAAAACAGTGGTACACTTCCTTCACAACTTTGCATAGAGATTAATGGACTGCATCAAACATCTAAGCACACAAAAGAAGATATAAAACAATGCATTAATCATCTAAAAAAGCTTGGGGTCTTGGTAGCATTAGATAACTTTGACCCTGACACTATTGATTTAAAGGATATTCTATATTGTAATCCTGATATTGTGAAATTAAATTTTGACACTATAGAGTGCGATACATACGATGTATTACTCCTGTGTAAAAAAATGAATATTAAAACAGTAATTAAATCCATTCAAAGTGAAGAAGAGCTATTGTCTGCTCAAAAAAGTGAAGCCAACTATCTGCAAGGATATTTTTTGTCTGAACCTGACTTTAAAATTAAGGAAAACTAATTGAAAGAAATCGAAGCACTACAAGCGACGCGATATTTAGAAAAAGATGAGTTACAGTCTCATTTAGAAGGTGTTGAGTACATTATGATGGCACAACCATCACTGCGTGACGACTCCCCTGCTCCCGTTCATTTTACCATATTTTTAAACACTCAAGAGGCACTTCCAAATGAAGTAATAACACCTGTATTTGAGAAGTTTTGCAAGCAGTATAATATATTTGATGTTATTGACCTCATCTCAGGTATTGGGGTAGTAGCATTTTCAGTCACACAGCAAAAGACTCCTATGCCTATGCATCTATTTAAACAAGAAGAGATGAAAGAGATGCCAAATACAAAGATGTATATTTTTGATTTTGAAGCTGATGCTACGGAGTTTAAAGAGGCAAAAGATGGACTTACAGGATGGACATACTCATATAGCGAGTAATCATCCTAGGCTACAACCTGCTTAAATAATCCTCATAAGAGAACTCATTAATTACATGTAAATTACCATCTAAGCCTTTTAAAGCAATATTTGCGGGGTTAATTCCATTAAATCCCGTACTTTTAACCATAGAGTATGCCATCTGATCTAAAAACACTATTTTATCACCAACAATTAACGGTTCTTTAAAATAGTAATCTCCAAAAACATCTCCTGCGGCACAACTATTGCCGGCTAACTGATAACAATAGGCTCCAGAACTCTGGGCATTGTGAACCACTGGAGAAACTTTTGTCAGCATTACGTCAGTCATATGCACCTCAACAGAAACATCTAATATGGCAATATCTACCTCGTTATGAACCAAATCTAAAACTGTTGCAACAAGAACACCACTCTCATGTACAATCGCCTCTGAAGGCTCCACATAAAGTGTTAAGTTAGGGTATTTCTCTTGAAAGTTTTTCATAATACTAATAAAATGTTCTCTGTTGTAATGTTTACATGTAAATCTATGACCACCTCCAAGATTAAGCCATTTAAGCTTATGTAACTCTGAGGAGAACTGCTGTTCAAACTTAACAATAACCTCCTCTAAAGCATACGAGTCTTGCGAACACAAGGCGTGTACATGCAGTCCTTCAAGACCTTGAGGCACAACCTCTAAAGCCTCTGCTAGCACTCCAAATCTGCTCTGTTTACGGTTTGCATTACAGTGAGACGGAATATCAAATGACATCTCTAAATTAATGCGTAATCCACACGACGTCATCTCTTTTATTTTAGGGTAAAACTGATGATACTGTGACAAAGAATTAAAAATACATGTAGTACTAATTTTTGCAATTTCAAGAAGTTCACGCTCTTTAAATGCGGGAGAATATGTGTGCACCTCTTTAGAAAATTTTTCATACGCCAAGCGTGCCTCATTAAGTGAGCTAGCTGAAGCACCTTGAAGATATCTACTTATAAGACTAAAGCTTTCATGTAAAGCAAACCCCTTTAGGGCCAAAAGAATTTTTACTCCACTTTTATCCTGAATGTCATCAAGAAGTTTTAAATTGGCTTCTAGTTGTTTCATCTCACAGACAAAAACGGGGGTCTCTACATCATTAAACTCACTCATACCAGTAAGACCATCCCTCGTTATAGTAGTGCATTAGACTATGATGCATTAACGTATTAACACTAGCGTTAATCTCTTGCATATCGGGTGCAAAAATTGTCATATTATCTAACTGTGTTTCATCCAGATACTTAAGATTTTTAGGCAGCTTATTGGCGTTCATCTCAATGGTATGATTCATTGCCAAAGTAAATCCCCACTCTCCAAAACTAGGAACATATACATGATATGCTAACACCTCCATACCGGTACTTCTAACGGTATTTACAATAGAGTAGAATGCTTGACGTGCATACAGCGGTGATGTCGATTGACACACCATTGCCCCAGCAAATGAGAGATGATTTTTTACTAAGGTATAGAAACTTTTTGAGTAAAGTCTACTTAATGAGATGTTATTTGGATCTGGAAGGTCAATAATAATAACATCATAGAGCGTTTTAGCGTGTTCTAAAAACTTCCATGCATCAACATTATGTACCTTGACACGCTCATCATTAAACGCATTATCGTTTAACCTCTGCACCAAAATATTGTTAGAAAAAAGCTCCGTAATCTTAGCATCTAGGTCAACTAATGTTACCGCTTTAACATCGTCATACTTAAGAACCTCACGCAGTGCCATTGCGTCACCGCCACCAATAATGAGAATATTCTCATGGGACTTGGTTGAAATCATTGCAGGATGAACTAACGCTTCATGGTAGCGATATTCATCTAGTGTGTCAAACTGAAGTGCGCCATTGATGTAGAGTCGGTAACGCTCACCATTTCTAGTCAGCACCATATTTTGATAGGGCGAGGTCTCTGAGTAGATAATCTCATCTTGATAGAGTCGATGTTCAATAAAAGCTGAATAGCTCCCCAAGCTAACAGAACCAACTCCTAAAAGAGCGATCACTCCAACAATGTAACCCAATACCCTTTTAGGCAGTTCTTGGCGAAACAGATACCATGTCATTAGGGCTACAAAAGTATTTAAAGCGCCAAAGAACAGGCTGGTCTGTAAGAGTCCCAATTTTGGCAAAAAAACCATAGGAAACAGCAGTGCTGCAATTAAAGCACCAATGTAGTCCATAGTAAAGACATTGGAAACATTAGTCTTAAGACTAAAATAATCTTTTAAAATTCGAATAATTAACGGAATTTCAACACCAAGCATTGCACCAATTAAGATGGTACTTAAATATAAAAATGAGGTATAGTTCTCAATAACTGCAAAAGCGTAAAACAGAACAACCGCACTAAAACCCCCAATTACAGCAATAAATAGCTGGAGCACAATAAAGACTTTAAGTAACTCTTTTTCAACAAAACGTGAGAGCCACGACCCTATTCCCATAGAACTCATAAAAAGTCCAATGACTAAAGAGAAATGAAAGATTGAGTCACCCAAAAAATAGCTTGATACGGTCCCTGCCAAAAGCTCATAGACCAAGCCACTAATTGCAATTAAAAAGGTGGAGAAGAGAAGTACTATCTCTTTAGCTTTTTGCTGATGCTCCAACACCCTACCTAATTGCTGATGAGACAATAATTCCCATGGCTATAATAATACAACCTACCACAATACTTACGGCAATATTACCATCTTGTACCACTTTCTTACTCACAGAAAAATGTGTAATCTTCTCAATAATATAGAGTGCTGATACAAACAGCAATAGACCTAAAAAACTATAAACCACTGTTGATAGCAGATATTTTAATCCTAACTCTTCCATTTACTCTCCTTAAAATTATTTTCCATGACGATAACCACTTGTTCCTCCACTTCCAGAACGCACACTGTTGTCACTAAAATTAGTATCTTGCAAACCAATATCATTGAAGGTTAAATATCCAACTCCAAAGGTTAAAATTGTAAAAAACACTATAAAAAAATTAGTCATCATCATCTTCTTGCAAATGCTTCCATAGTCTTGTATGGTGTGATGCTAATTGTATCAGATATATGGATGCAGCTAAAAGAAAAAAGATCATTAAAGCAATAAAATAGACACTTCGCACCACACTCTGTTTAATAGTGACACTTGTGTTTACTGCTCTATGATACTCTGGAGCATCAAATTTCAAAAGATAATCTCCAGCTAAATCTACTTTAAAGAATGCTTCAGCACTTTGAGATCCCTCCGTCCAACTCTCTCCACCATCATAACCGTAGTAGTACGACACCTCTTCACCCAAAGAGTAGACCTCTTTACTATTTTGCTGGTTAATTACAGAAATATCATAATAGATCCAGTCATTATCTACATTGGCATAAATATCAAGCTCAACTAGATGGCTTGGATCATCTATATGAAATGAAATCTCTTTTGATTTTCCTGTAAATGTATCACCACCGACAAGTGTTCCACTATAAGAAGTTGACAAAAGAATAATCATAAATAGACTCAGCAGTCCAAAATATAGACTAACTTTAGATAGTGTTTTAGATTTAGGAGCATGAAACGGTTTAAGAGGATGAAATTTCTGCTTCGTATTACTGGTAATATTAAAGCTCTTATAGACCTCATCGGCTTCAAGATACTCACTAATAACATATTCTGACTCGCTACCGCTACGCTCATAACTGAGCCCATAAGGAGGAGAGATTGCATCATATACACTCGTCACATCACCTTTACGTGCCACCCATGTCAACTCTCCTTGAACATAAGTAATCTCTACTCTATACTGCTCATAAAACCTATAGCTTCTGCCATCAAACTCAAAACTCTCTTTAGGTGTGAGTGCTACCATATTTCTAGATGGAAGATCACGAGTACGGCGAGAGAAAATCGTATTTCCATCTTCAAAACTCAACCATGCATACCCATGTGTAGGTGAATGAAGCATATAATCAATCCATTTATCACCTTCACAGTTATAAGCTACCATACCAATAATAGTAAACTCTACCCCTTTAAGTGTTGCTATCATGCCTAAACGAAATGGGCTTGATGGCAATTTAACTTTTAAAAATGTTCCCAAGACTCTGTATTCATCTTCTACATCTAAAATGCTTCCGCAGTATTTACATGTAAATGTGACTATCTGACGACCACCACCTAAAACATCTAAACTTCCGCCACAGTTAGGACAGTTTATTGCATAAGCACTCATGATGAGAGTGCCTTTCTAATCTCATACGGGTCTAGCCATTTTCCAGAGTAAAATTTTTTGGTATTGGCAAAAAACTCAATCGTGAGCATGACACCACTTTTTTTAGAAAGATGTGCATAATAGTGCATTTCACCTACCTCAACTACCTCAGGAAGCTCACCCTCATACCCTAAACATGTTCCCTCATCAAGTTCAGTAATAGTCCAACCGTCAATATCTTGGCCCAACTTCAAGCTCTTAAATGAGTAGGTAGGCAGCGTAAGGTTAACCTCTTTTTCTAAGATGTAATCTCCATCATCAATGCTCAACCAAAGACCCTTACCATTAGAGTCAACAACCCACCATTCATCCCATCTGTTTCTGCCTGCACCGTAACGAATATGGCCAATAGGTGTATAGTTTTCATAATTGTAGGTAAATACTTGATTAAGAGCAATAAGAGAAGGTGTATTTGGAAGGACTGACTGCTCTCCTGCAAGTCGTGCCCCTTCATCATCTAAAAAAATATGAGAGCCACATGATGAACACTGCGCAAGTTTAGAGTAGTGAAAATGAAGTGGTAAATTGTCACCACATGAAGGACAATTAACTTTTTGATGATCTTTAAACACAGTTTCCTTCTTTTGGCATTGTAATATACTACCTTTAGCTGAGTTGCTCTATCTCTTTGACTGTTTTAGCAATTTTTTTAGAGAGATTCTTAAATCCTCTTTTTGTCACTAAAATATTATCTTCTATACGAATCCCAATGCCTCTATATTTTGCAGGTACATTTTTACTCTCTTTGTCAATATAAATCCCTGGTTCTATGGTAAGCACCATTCCTTTTTTAAATAGAAGCTCTTTACCATGCTCATCACTATATGGACACTCATCGTGTACATCAATTCCCATCCAGTGCCCTACTCCATGCGGAAAGTATTTTTTATGAGCATTGGACTTCATTAGCTTTTTCTTCTTACCTTTTAGAATTTTTAAATCAATTAACCCCTGACATAGTTGCTCTTCACACATACGTTGCAAGTAAGAGCGTTTAATCCCAGGCTCAATAGCATTAATGATATTGCGCTGTACCTTTAAAATCATATTATATAGCTTTTTTTGAGGTTTTGAAAACTTTCTTGAAACTGGAAATGTACGAGTAATATCGCTCGCATACATCTCAAATTCACACCCTGCATCTACAAGAAGTAAATCACCCTGCTTTAAAAGATGGCTATTTTTAATATAGTGAAGTGTATTGGCACGATTGCCACCAGCAACTATTGTGGTATAGGCATCGCTGTAGGCACCATTACTTTTAAAAGTGTGTTCAATTGATGACTGCACTTCATACTCAAACTGATTAGGATGCACCATTTTCATTGCATTCTCATGAGCAATTTTAGTAATGCGTATCGCCTCTTTAATGGTCTTAATCTCAGAATCTGACTTGATTAATCGCATTTTCTCTATTTTTGTATTTACATGTAAAAAGTTTTGTGGAGAAATTTTAACGCTTCTATCGGAATCTAACGTTTTACATGTATTTTGTACTTTTTTTAAAAAACTACTGTTATTAAAGAGATCAATATGTACATTTTTACTATTTTTAAGCAGCTTTTTTACTCTATTATCAAACTGCTTAACATCATAGACCTTATTGACATTAAAACGTTTTTTTGCAGCTTTTACGCCAAGACGCTCTCCTGTCCATAACTCCAAGTCTCTGTCTTTAGATTGAACAAACAGTACTGATTTTAAACTTTTTTTTGTACGCTTTAGCAGTAATATGGCATTATCTTCTTTAAATCCGGTTAAGTAATAGAAATTACTATTTTGTCTAAACGGGTACTCCGTATCGTTAGAACGTGTTTGATGAGATGCTGATGGGACAAGCATAACACCTTCATTAATACTTTTTAAAAGTTTCTTACGACGTTTTTGGTACTCTTTTTCTTTTATCTTCATACTAAATTATAACCAATATTGCTTTTTTAGTCTAATTAAATTATAATAAACAAAAAGGAGTTGTCATGGAAGTACAATCATATACATTTCAATCTCCCTATCCTTCTCAGATGCAAAGAGGCAAGGTTGTGCCACAACCAGAGGAACAAGAGTCTTCTACGGCACCTAAAGCTGAGGAGATAAAAGACGAGACACTACAAAAAGCTGAGTTGTATTCTAGTGGAGTGAGTAGTGCAAGTTCTGTCAATGTTGCTAGCAGTACTACTGATTCGGCAGTCTCTAGTTCACTTGCAGAGTTCACTCAGATTAACACGCAGCTTCAAGCAGAACAGGCGTACTCGAGCTAGTAGTTTTGGCACTCTGCCTGGAGCCACTCAACACTTTGAGTCACGATGGTGTTTACAGCACTATTAAGTGCTAACACGCCCCCTTTTGCGTCAGCTGTTTGGGTGGGAAGCTCGACTTCAAAGTGTTTTGATGAGACGACTTCTCGTCCTACGTTTCTAATAAGAACAAAATTCATAGATAGTTTTACGTATGATTTCTCACCACTAAAGTATTGCATTGCATCCAAAATTCTTACTTCATAACGCCACTGCGTCGCAGCATTACTTCGGTAGTCAAGTACGCTTGCAAATAGATTACTCTCAATTATAACCTTTTTTAAGATCTGCTCAACTCTTTTATTTGGGCTCTGCGACCAGAGAGATTGTGTAAAATGACGCTGTTCTACTTCATCTAAAACATAGTACATTCTATTTTCAAGCAATAGACTAGAGCTCTGAATAGGCTCTATCTTTAAAGTAATGTCTGAGCATGATGAGTTTACAATAGGTGCCACCATCGGAGCAGTTAATCGGTACTCTACTTTGGCTGGAACACTCTTTGTTATAGAACAGCCACCTAAAAATATTAATATCAGTATGAAAAAGTATTGTCTCATATTATTCTCCTGGAGCCTTAAACTCTTTCTCTTGAAGCAATATAAGATCTGAAGGGCTTCGCTGCATCCTCTCTATAAACCGCTCCATCTTAATCATAAAACGCTCCATCTCTACCATGGTAATATCAAACTGTTGCATCGGTTTTTTCATAGAGTCTGAAACACTGAAATGTCCCTCTTCATTACTCTTTTGAAAACTTCGCATTGAGACAGCAAGTGAATTAAAACTTGTTGAGATCGAAGCGATAGACTCTTTAAGAGACTCTTCTAAAATAACACCTTTTGCAACAAGACTGTCTATATTGCTCATCATGCCTTCAAAACGGCTGGTAATCTTGGCGCTATTATCTATGGTAACTTGAATATTGCTTATAGTCTTTTCATCTAACGTTCTATCAATCTTATCTAAAATACTTGAGGTTCTCTCTAAAATTTTTGACACCTCTTCTTGGTTTTTATCATTTAAAAGTTTTTCAGTCTGGTTGAGTGTTTTAGAGAGTCTGCTGCTAATAGTATCAACGGAGCTCTCAATACGTTTAAAGAGGGATTGATCGGAGGTTATCTCTGCTATGCTCTCGCCATCTTCTACCTCAAGAAGTGGTGAGTCTTTATCCCCCTTACTTAAATCAATATAACTAAGACCTGTAATACCTTGTGACATCAATGTCGCAACAGTGTCAACCTTAATAGGAGTATTTTCATAAATGCTGATTAATATCTCTATCTCTTCACTATTTTCTGCATTAATCTTCATCTGCTTCACATCACCAACATTAATGCCACGGAATTTGACAGCTGAATTAATATTGAGTCCCGATACAGACTCAGTAAAATAGATATGATAATATCTCATTGCCTCTTTCTCATCAGGTTTCATCATCCAGTAGATAAAAAATACCATTGCTGATAGCATCAATATAACAACAGCTCCAACTAAGGCATAATTAACTCGGTTATTCATCTCTTAATGTCCTTTAAAAAAGGTTTCAATAAACTTATTTTCAATAGCTTTAATCTCTTCAATACTTCCCTCAGCAGCAACTTTTTTCTCATCTAAAATAGCAGCCCTATCGACAGTAAGTTTAATAGAGTCTAAATCATGTGTCACCATTACAATGCTCAAATCAAACCGCTCTCGAAGTCGTAAGATAAGGGCATCAAACTCTCTCGCTGAAATAGGGTCCAAACCTGATGTAGGTTCATCTAAAAATAGTAATTTTGGGTCCATAACTAATGCCCGCGCCAAAGCTGCTTTTTTTCTCATACCACCACTTATTTGCGATGGAAAGAGTTTTTTAGCACTCTGATTTAAGCCCACAATGTCAATTTTATAAGAGACAATATCATCAATAAGCGTTTCACTGATATTAGTATACTCTCTTAATGATACAGCAATGTTATCATAGACACTAAGTGATGAGTAGAGTGCTCCAAACTGAAAAAGCATTCCCCACTCTTGTCGTAATGTTTGAGAATCCTTATGTCCAATTTTATTTAAGTCATACCCCAAAACATTGATATTGCCTTTTTGATACTCTTGTAATAGTACCATCTCTTTCATCAATGTTGTCTTACCACAGCCACTAGGTCCAAGCAGTCCATATATCTCTCCACGATTTACATGTAAATTTAGACCCTCGTGGACTACATTGGTTCCAAAACGGGTGGTAATATCTTTAACTTCTATTATTGTTTCCATCAGATACCCATATTTGTAAATATAATAGAAAATATAGCATCACATATAATGACTGCAAAAATAGACTCTACAACACTTTTAGTGGTGTTAATACCGATGCTTCGTGTATCATTCTTAACAATCAAGCCCCGAAAAATACCTATTGATGCAATAATGAAACCAAAGAATGGTCCTTTACCAATACCGATAAAAAAATGTTTCATCTCGATATTATCTGCAAAACGATCCATAAAAAGTTGTGCACTAATACCCAACTCTATTTTTGCAATCAACATACCCCCAAGCATAGCCATTACATCTGCAAAAAAGATAATAAGTGGCATCATAATCATTAAAGCAATAATTCGTGGTAATACTAAAAAAAGATACGGATCAAAACCCATTGTACGCATAGCATCTAACTCTTCTGTAATCTTCATAACACCAATCTGTGCTGCAAAAGCAGACCCACTTCGTCCGGCAATAACAATAGCAGCAATTAGAGGGGAGAGTTCTCTTAAAATAGAGACTCCAAGCATGTCAACAATGAAAATATTAGCCCCATACATCTTTAATTGGACAGACGATTGATACGCCAGTACCACTCCAATTAAAAATGTAGTTAAAGCAATAATGCCAAGTGACTTTATACCGCTCTCTTCAATAGCGTGATATATCTCTTTAAAACGGATACTTTTTGGATTAAAAATATAGATAAAAAATGCAGAAAACAGTCTACCGACAAATGATAAAAACTCTTTAAAGCGTTCATATTTTTTTATAGTTGCTTGACCTAACAACTGTACAATATTGAGTCTATTTTCTTGTATGACACTCTTGTCATACAGACGTAACTTTATAGCTTCAATAATTTTAAGATAGTTGCTATTGCCAGTAAGTTCATATGTAGCATGCTTACACTCTATTTTATTATTAAAAGAAATAATTAATAGTGCCGCAGCACTATCTAACGATGTAACCGCCTCAAGATCCCAAAGAAATATTTTACCAGTTACATCTTGTAAGAAGATTTTTTCAAGTAGTGGCTCAATGGACGCCAAGCTCTTAACATCCATGTCGCCTGTGGGCTTAATAGTGACCGTATCACTCTTTGCTGTAACAGCGAGAGAGAGAGTCTTACCCTTAAATGAGATCAATGACTAGAAATCTCTTTCTAAAAGTTTATGCACTTTTAAAATAGTTAAAATTCTATCTGACTGTTTTCCAACACCGTCAATAAAGCTTCCTTCGTCTCTAATAGTCTCAGGTGCCGGGCCGACATCTTTTTTATTAAGACGTATTGCGGACGTCAACCTGTCAATAACAAATCCTGCTACCTCATCAGCATGTCGCATAACTATAAAGCGTGTCTCTTCAGTATGTTTTTTTGCACTCAATCCAAACTTTAAACGCAGATCAATAATTGGAATCACCGAACCACGCAGATTAAACACACCCAAAACATAAGCCGGTGTTTGAGGAACACGAGTCCATTCAATAGGCTTAATAATCTCTTGAATACTTAAAATAGGTACACTATACTCTTCTTCGCCCACTTCAAAACCTACTAGCTGTACTACGTCATCTACTGCATCCATACCTGGTGACTGCTGCTCTTGCTGTTTATTAATAATATCTTGTAGTTTATTACTCATAGCTCAAACCTTAAAAATTGAATTTGATGTTTCGTTTTACAACGCTCATCAGGTAATCTGGTGAATATGGTTTTGTAATATACTCAACCATTCCAACTTCTACGCCACGCATACGATCTGACTTACCAGTACGAGATGTCACTGCAATAAGCGGAAGGTTTTTGTAGCGACTATATTTCTTAATCTCTGCAGCAAGTGCATATCCGTCCATACGTGGCATCTCAATATCTACAAGCATCGCATCAAAGTTCTGTTCACTCGCTTTTAAAATGTTAAGTGCTTCTTGGCCATCTGCTGCTTCAACAAGCGTAATACCCATCGATTCTAATGAGTTTTTCATAATAGCTCGATCTGTTTTAGAATCATCTACAATCATTACTCTGTAATCAGATGCAGAGTTCTTCTCATTACTAATTGAGCTTCCTGCGCCATTATCACTGCTTACCGTTGATTTAATAGTTTTTGACATCTGAATCAGGTCAGCAACATCAACAATCAGCGTCACACCACCATCACCACGAATTGTAGCTCCAGCAATACCTTCAATTCCTTGAAGATACTCACCAAGTGACTTAATTACAATCTCCTCTTGACCTACAAGAGAATCTACAATAAGTCCAATTTTACTCTCCGCTAGACCCAATAAGACAACATAGGTATGCTCACTGTCATCAAACACCCTCTCTACTTCAAAAATATCTCCAATATGTACCAGAGATAGCACTTCTTCACGTAGTCTCATAACAGAACGGTTCTCTACCGTATAAATCTCATCTTTACTAATTCGAACCGTCTCAAGAACTGAAGCAAGAGGAATTGCATAAAATTCCTCTTGAACGCCAACAAGCAGTGCTTGAATAATTGCAAGAGTTAATGGAATTTTCAGTTTAATACTTGTGAATTTTCCAATCTCGCTATCAATATCAATAATACCATTTAACTTCTCAATATTGGTCTTCACAACATCCATTCCAACTCCACGGCCAGAGACATTTGTAACCTGAGCTGCTGTAGAGAAACCTGGTCTAAAGATAAGGCCAAAGGCCTCTTTATCACCCATTTTGTCAGCTTCTTTTTCAGTTATTACACCCTTATTGACAGCAATATCTTTAAGAATATTAACATCCAACCCTTTACCGTCATCCATAATTTGAATAACAATATGGTTCCCTTCGTTATATGCTTTTAGATTAATAGTACCTGTTTCACTCTTACCGGCTTCTTGTCTGACACTTAAAGCTTCAACCCCGTGATCACACGAGTTTCTAATAATATGCACAAGAGGATCACCTATCTCCTCAACAATCGACTTGTCCAACTCGGTCTCTTCCCCACTAATAACAAGTTCGATTTTTTTATCTAACTCACGAGAAAGGTCACGAATCATACGTGGAAACTTATTAAAGACTTTTCCAATTGGAAGCATACGTGTCTTCATAACAGCAATTTGAAGATCTGTTGTTACTAAAGATACAATAGAGACAACTTGATTTAACTCTTCAAGGAACTCTTCACCTTCATAACGCTCTTCAACATCATCATTAATCTTAATAAGACGGTTTTTACCAAGAACCAGCTCTCCAATTAGATTCATTAAGTGATCAAGCCGTTTTACATCAACACGGATTGTCTGCTCAACCGTAGTTGGTACTTTTTTGGCTACTGGAGCTGCTTTTGAAGACTCCTTCTTAGAATCTTTTTTTGGAGCAGCAGTAGGTGGTGGAGCTTTTGGCTTCTCTTTTTTCTCCTCTTGAGGCTCCGTATCCTCCTGAGGTGCTTCTTCAGATGGAGATTGAGCTTTTTTAGCATCTTTTTTTGCTTTACTCTCAGCTTTTCGTTCGGCTAAGAGTCTCTCTATTTCAGCTTCTACCTCAGCATCACTCAAATCATCATAATTTTCTTCATCTTCTGGTTCACTCTCTTGAACTTCTTCAATCTCTTCTTCGACGGGAGCCTCTACCTCTTGAGAGACAACAGCTTCAACATCACCTGCTCCACCTGAAACAATATCGAGGCGTTTAACACACTCTGTAACATCAATGCCACTATCGCTGCTAGTGTCACGAATATTATTTAAAATCCCTTTCATTAAATCAATAGATTCTAAAACAACATCCATAATATCAGGACTAATGATAAGCTCACCATGACGTGCCTTATTTAAGACATCTTCCATATGATGTGTCAAGTGCGTCAATATGTCAAAATTTAAAAAAGAGCTAGCCCCTTTTACTGTATGCGCAACTCTAAAAATTCTATTGAGCAGTTCTAAATCTTCAGGAGTCGATTCTAACTCCACAAGGTCTTGGTCTAGTTGCTCTATTAACTCAAATGATTCAACTAAAAAATCTTGTAATATCTCTTGAAATTCATCCATTATTACACTCCTAACTTACACATGTGCACGCACAACACGCGCCACTTCATCATAAAATGAGTTTGCATCAAATTTTACTAAGTATGCTTCAGCACCGGCATCTTTCCCTCGTGCTTCACTAAAGTGATCACTTATTGACGAATTAAAGACAATAGGAATTGAATCAAATCGCTTATCATCTTTAACATTTGCTGCAAAGTGGAACCCATCCATTAGCGGCATTTCAACATCAGAGACAATTAATTTAACATGATTGTTAATATTATCTTCATACATGGCATAAAGCTCTTCTAACTTCTGAAGTCCCTCTTGACCATCACTCGCTTCTACTACTTGAAAGCCCATCTTCTCTAGCGCCTCTTTAACAATTTTTCTAGCAGTTAGACTATCGTCTAAAAGCAGCACTAAACCGCTAAAGCTATACTCATCATGAGGCATTTCACCAGAATTTGGCTCATACAGACCTAGATCTTGAACAACCGTTTCCAAATCTAAAATAAGTAAAACAGAGTCACCTTCAATGCGGGTTACTCCGGTAATTTTACTCTGGTCTAATCCATCACCACCAATACGACCGGCAAATGATGCCGGCTCAATATCTTTCCAGTTAATACGACGAATACGCTTAGCATCGTGAACTACAAAACCGATAAGGACATTATTAAATTCAGTAATAATAACCCGTGCATTTTTCAACACCTCTTCTGGAGTATCTATACCCATCCATTTTGCAAGGTTTACCACTGGAATAACTACACCACGTAAATCAAATATACCTTCTATAAATTCAGGTACCCCCGGAAGTTCGGTGAGTTTTGGGACACGAATAATCTCTCTAACCTTAGAGACATTAATGCCATATATCCCCTCATAGACTTCATCATCCTCTTGCTTAAATATACGAAAGTCAACGAGTTCCATCTCATTACTGCCGACTTTCAAGGTATCATCATGATCTTTCATATAATTTCCTTATTGAAAAAAACTTCTCGCAACAGCTTCTGTTTCTCAGATGATTGTACAATAAAATATCTTTGATTACAAGCAAAAGCGCCTAGATTAATATACTCGAATTCTTCAAAATCAATAGTGCAATTTTGATGAAAATGACCTTCAATAACATAGTCACAATCGTAACTTTCAAAAAGAGTCCTGTGCCTCATCATGCGCTTCTTAAATGCTTCAATAACAGCACAATCATTTTTCTTATCTAAATAAGCATCCAGCCATCTTATAATACCATGAGAGGTAAGCGTATCTATTACATTAAGAAATTTTAATATTAATGGAGAACGAATTACATGTAAATATAGTCTATACTTCCAATCACCCCTATAATCACCATGTGCTAGAGATAGCTTTTTATCTCCATACATACATTTTAAAGGTTGGTGTTCAATAGAAATTACATGTATATCTGGAAAGATCTTGTGAAGTACAAAATCATGATTTCCTTCCAGATAGATAAGCTCAATTTTTTTTGCCAATGCATTAATAGTATTGACAGCATCACGATTACGCTCTTTGGTTATGGGAATATGGCCAAATAGTAGATCAAATACATCCCCCATAAAAACTATTTGAGGCGTTTTAAGTTCTTCTGCTTCAATCGATTTTAGTAGTTGTAGAAGTTCAGGCCTCTTGCTGCTATAGTGTGCATCAGAAATGAGAAATGCACCCTCTTTTAAAACATAGTTGTTATGGGACATACGCAATAATTGGTAGCGCCAACGCTTCATTAAGTCCGCACATTAAGTTGGCATTAGCCACAGCCTGTGATGATGAACCTCTTAAGATATTATCGACACTGCTGTTGACATAAAGCTTATTCCCTTTTCGCACAGCATAAATATCACAAAAGTTAGTACCGGCACAAGATTTAATATCTACAGGGCCTTCAAAGATTCGCACAAAAGGCTCATCTTTATAGTACTCTTTTAAAACTTCTAATGGGTCAATCTCTTCTTTAATGAGCATATACGCATCAATTAACTCTCCGCGTGTTGCCGGAATAAGATGCGGTACAAAGTTTACATCAAACTCTGTACCACTCATTAAGCGAAGTTTCTCTTTTATTTCTGGTTCATGACGATGAGAGAGGACTTTATAGGCAAAGATATTCTCATTAATTCCTACAAAATGTGTACTAGATGAGCACTTTTTACCAGCGCCACTAACCCCACTTTTTGCATCAATAAAAATAGGAAAGTTCTCATCAATAAAAGGTAAAAAGGGAACTAACCCCAAAATAGAAGCAGTTGGATAGCATCCTGGATTGGCTACAAGATTACTACTTTTAATTTTTTCACGATAAAGTTCCGGTAGTCCATAGACAGACTCTTTTAGATGTTCTTTATCGACATGTTCACAATAAAACTCTTCGTAAGTATCAAGTTCTAAACGGTAGTCTGCAGAGAGATCTACCACTTTAATACCACTTTTTAAAAGCTCTTTGGCAAATCCCATAGAGGCTTGATGAGGCAGTGCTAAAAATGCCAAATCACACTCACTGCTTATTGTTTTTGCATCAGCTTTTTCTACTTTACATGTAAATACATCTTTAAGTGCAGGATGAAGAGCATCAAGTTCAATACCACCCTCACTTGTAGCTACATAAGTGATATTAAAGTTAGGATGCACAATAAGAATTTTAAGAAGTTCAATACCAGTATAGCCACTAGCGCCTATTACAGCGACATTAATAGATTTACTCATGGCAGTCAAACACAATCTCTTGGTATTTTACCTCTAAGATTTCAAACTCTTTTTGGCCACCAGGAAGTTTTGCTTTAAAATCATCACCCTCCTCTTTTCCAAGAAGCTGTTTTGCCAGTGGTGCATGAAATGAGATTAGTCCATTTTCAGGATTACTCTCACATCCTCCAACAATAGTATAGGTGACCTCTTCATCGGTATCTAAGTTACATAACACAACTGTAGAGCCAAAGCTTACACGAGCATGTTCTAACTCAGAAGGATCCACAATTTGAGCACGACCAATAATGTCGGTTAAATCATTGAGCCGGTCGTCAAGACTACCTTGCTGCTCTTTAGCTGCATGATACTCAGCATTCTCTTTTAGGTCACCTTGTTCTACAGCCTCTTCAATTGCCTTAACAACGCCAGGACGGTCTATAGTTTTAATACGGTTGAGCTCATTAGTAAGTCGCTCAAACCCAAATTTTGTCATCGGTTCTGCTTGCAAAATTATCTCCAAATATTATTTAATTAGATAATTATAGCTAAAATCACTTAGAGACAAAATACACTGGGACTACGAAAAAAACTTCTGTGCTAATCCCATAATATCTTCCATACTGTTCATTGGAAGAAGAGAACCATCACTACTAGCTCCATCAATCAATTTTGGTAACATCTCAGAAATACTTTGCACGGCAGAATCACTCTCAAGTCCAAGTTTTGATGCAAAGTCTGCAATATCGCCACTACCAAAAAGTGAGCTGACCTGCTCTTTTGAGATTGGGAGGTTCTCGCCGTTACCAAGCCATGATGAGGCAATGTCACCTAAAGCAGAATCTCCACTTTTCATACTACCAATAAGAGAGTCCATATCCATACTTTCACCCTCACCAATTAACTTTGAGAATGCTCCCATCATATTGTTGGCATCTTCTCCACCTTGACCTGCTAATAAATCTTTTGCTAATGACATAAAGTCCATACTCTTCTCCTAATTTTATTTAATAAGTTTTTTGATTGTCTCTGAACACATCACTAGACCAAATGTTGCAGTTACTCCCATAAAACTACCTTTTTCTTTAGTGAGTGCTGTTTCTGCACTAAAGACACAGCGGTAGTTTCGATCAAATTTACGACGCTTCAACTCACGTCTAATTTTTGATGCAAAAGTATCACCTTGAGTTTTCCAGATAGAAGCGACTTGAACCTGAGCAGCATCAATTTTTTTAGCTGAACCTGCGGCTGATATGAGTTTAGCATAACATTTTTGCGCTAAAGCTAGTTTAGCATGAATATCATCAATTGCATCTAAGACAACATCATACGGTGTAAAATCAAAGCCTGCTATCCACTCTTTATCAACTCGATGCTGTATGGTTTTAACCGTAGGATAATGCTCTTTTAAGGCATCTACTTTTACCTCATTTACATGTAATTCTGAATGAAGCTGGCGATTGGCATTACTCTCATCGTAAGTATCAAAATCGACAATAGTAATGTCAGTAATACCACTTCGAATCATGCAGTCCAATGCAACACTTCCAACACCACCTACTCCTAAAAGTAAAATTTTTGCGTTTTTTATTTTAGTAAAATTATCACCTAAAAGTTGACGAGTTCGCTCAAATTTCAAAGCCAATCCTCTAAAGATTTAATGCTCTCATAAGCGCTCAAGTCAACTTCAATTGGTGAAACAGAGACCATTTTTTTCTCAATCGCCTCAAAATCACACAATCCGCTCTGACCTTCTCTGGGGCGAAATTCCAGAGGATGAAGTCCTAACCAGTAATATTCTAAACCTCTAGGATTTCGGTGTAGATGGGCATCATTTCCATACATACGGTACCCAGCATAAGTGCTTATGATTTCTACATTATCTAAATCAGCATCATAGGGAATATTGATGTTTAAAAATTGTCTATCAGGCAGAGGGTAACTCTCATCAAATATTTTTTTTACCACTTTTCGGATTGTTTTTTGTGCCAATTCAAAACTTGGTAATGGCTCAGTAAAATCCATCACTTGTGAGATTGCAATAGAAGGCACTCCATGAATTACACCCTCCATAGCTGCTGCTGCTGTTCCTGAATAGGTAATATCTTCGCCCATATTAGAACCTTTATTAATTCCACTAATAATTAAGTCAGGTTTTTTATTCTCAAAGAGTGAGTTTAATGCCAGGTAGATGCAGTCACTTGGGGTTCCATCATCAAGTTTGTAAAAGTCATCATCTACGCTGACAAAACTTAGTGGGTGATGTAGTGTTAATGAGTGTCCACATGCCGATTTTTCAGCTGAAGGAGCCACTACAGTAATATGTGCCAAATCTTTAAGGGCCTCTACTAAAGCTAACAGCCCTTCTGACTCATAGCCGTCATCATTACTAATTAAAATTGTTTTCATTGCTTCTCCGGGACAAATATAAATCGATTTAACTCACGTTCTTTGTCATGCTCATAAGCCATAAGCATATTATGAGATTTTAAAATAGCATCAACTAAATACAGACCTAAGCCAAAACTGCTCTTTGCAGGCTGCTCTTTTGTAAAAGGCTCTACATAAAATGAGAGCGGGTGACTCAATTGTGCACCATGGTTTTCAAAGACAATCTCATTATCCTCTGTAATTACTTTAACTTTATGATTTGGTGAGTACTTAAGGGCATTATCAATCATATTTTTAATAGCGGTAGAGAAGAGTCTAAAATCTGTTATTACTTTATAGTTAGCATTCACTTCAACGGTGACATCATCATGTTCTATCATCGCCATATCAATAGCACCATCAACTAGATCAATTAGACGGTACTCTTTTTTTTGCAAGTGAGTAAACCCAGATGTCACCTCTTCTATTAAGGCAAACTCATTAATAAGACTCTCTAAGCGTTCAAAAATATTACCGTATCGCTCTTTATGCTTTCCATCTTCTAACATCTGAGTCACAATACGACCCTTAGCAATAGGCTTTTTTAGTTCATGCATAATATTACGTAAAAAAAGTGTACGCGACTCCATTAACGTATTGATTTGACACTGTGCCTGATCAAGTTCATTAGATATAAGTGCAATCTCATCCTCACCATCTGTCTTAAAAGAGACGGTCATATCACCAGCACCAAAGCGTGCAATCTTTTTACGTAATTTACTTAAAGGGTAGAATTTATATAAAATAAGTAAAAATGAGGAGATGAGTATGCTCATGGTAATAACATACCATGTCAAAATCTTCCATGGCAAATAAGGTTCACTCTCTTTATCAAGCAACATAACAGAGTACCGTGGTGATTCAATATAGAAGTATATCTCTTTCTTATAATGAAACATTGTTGCCCGCATATCTTCAATAAACTGCTGACGATAGATATACATTTTATCATGAAAAAGAGCTTCATTAACAGCACGAAAACCTTCACGTCGCATTACCTCAGCTTCTTGTAAAATAGTTTTCACACCTTCTTGATCACTGATGTTGTAAAGTTGAGAGATGGCTAGATTAGCTTCTAAAATAGTTCTGGAGCTTTTAGTTTGAAGGTGTTGACGAAAAATACTCATAATAGAGGTATATTTCTTAAACGTATGATCAGTATGCTTCTCTTTGTTTATGCCATACATCTTGTAAAAAGCATAACTCATGCTTCCTACCGTGACTAACAGTGCAAAAAGCACTGTTAAGAGGACAGCATTATTTCTCAAGTCTCTACTTTAAAAGTTTATATCCGATGCCTCGGATAGATTCAATTAGAGATTTATCTCCAAGTTTATTACGGATACGTCCTACCATAACATCAATACTCTTATTTGAAGAGTCCTCATTAATCGCATTGACATTATGAATTAGATCTTCACGAGAGACAACCATGCCATGTTTTTTAATCATATATGCCAAAATGCCGTACTCTGCGTTAGTTAAGTCTAAAGCACGTCCTTTAAAACTAATTTGCATTGCTGATTCATTTAGTTTAAAGTCAGTGTGTTCTTGTACTTCTGCTTCACTTATTGCCTCGTAACGCCGCAACACTGAATGTATTCGAGCCTCAAGCTCTCTTGGGTCATAAGGCTTTGGCAGATAATCATCAGCTCCAAGTTCCAATGCATGGACTTTATCAGTTACATCCGAACGTGCCGATGAGATAATTATAGGGATATTTTGACGCGCTCTTATCGCTTCACACACCTCAAGGCCATCCATACCAGGCAGTGTTAAGTCTAAAATTACGAGGTCATACGACTCTAGTTTTAAAATGCTTAGTGCTTTAAAAGGATCATCTTCAGTAATCACTTTAAAATCAAACTGTTCTAAATACTCGGTTAAGATCTCAGCTAGTTCGAGATCATCTTCAATCATTAATATTTTTACCATGAAAAATTGTAGCAAAATAAGCCTAATTAAAAGGTAACATTAAAGTTGAGGATGTGGTTTGTCTATATAATACCCTTGAGAGTAGTCAATACCCAAACTTTTAACTTTAGAAAGAATAGTACTTGAATGCACATACTCAGCAATGGTCTTAATATTGAGTTTATGAGCAAACTCTACAATTGTTTTAACTACCAGTTCTGAATTTTTGTCACTATCTATGTTTTCAATTAAGGTACCGTCAATCTTAATGTAATCAATGTCGAGCTTAGTCAGATAGGAGAAGTTTGAAAATCCGCTTCCAAAGTCATCAATGGCAATTTTAGCCCCGTAGCGTTTCACTTCATTAATAAACCGTGCTACTTTTTTATAGTCATTAATAGATTCAGACTCCAACAGCTCAAAAACCACTCTACTTCCTATTTTACTTGTTGCAAGTTTTTCAACAATAAATGCATAGATCTTCTGACTCATAACATCTTCAATTGATAGGTTTATGCTAAAAGAGAGATCACTATCTTTAAATGTCTCAAAAGATTTATTAATAATCTCCTGTGTTACTAAGTGATAGACCTTTATTTTTTTAGTAATAGGGATGAAAAGGTCAGGTGATAGCACCTCGTTTTTAGAGTTTATAAGACGAGAAAGACACTCATACTTTTTAATAACTCCTGTCTTATTACAGACTATAGGCTGAAAATAAGGTATGATGCCTGAGCTCTCAATAGCGTTTCTAATGACTATGGAAAGCTCTAGATTCTTCTCATATTCACTCTCAAAATGCATTCTGTCTTCATATATCCAAAAAGAGAGATGATTATCTTTTGCATAATGAAGTGCCATACTCACTTTAGAAAAGACATTATCCCAACTAGTTCCTGCTGAAGATGCCAAAGTAAAGTCAATAAATATTTTTGTCTCTTGATAGGTAAAAAAGAGGTTTTGCAGTTTTAAAGAGAGTGTATTCATATAAGTTTTTAGCTCATAAAAGTCTAGTTTATCATTTAAGATAATAGCAAACTCTGTTGGTGATATTTTATAAACACTATTACCATCAAGTGCTGATGATAGGTACTGTGCAGACTGCTCAAGAATGTAATCACCTACAACAAAACCATAAAAATCATTAATGAGTTTAAAGTTATCAATATGAATAATAATAAAAGAACCCTGATCACTGTCGTGCATATCATTTCGTAGCTTATATAGGTTTGGAAGATTGGTTAAGGGGTCGGTAAAGTATCTTTTAATCATACTTTGACGACTCATCTTAAGCTTATGTTCTGCAGAGATATGTCGTTGATTAAGTTCATAAATGATTCTATCTGTTTTTATCTCTGAGTGCTCACTTAAACAGTAGACCGTCACTGCAGTAGGTTCATCTCGAGAGATTTTCATTAAGCCAATATGAGGCTCATCAAAAGCATCTTCAATCATTTTTTTTATACTCTGAATAAATACAGTATTATGGATGACAGCTTCTATATGAATAATCATATCGTGACATTTTAAATTACTAATCTCATCAATAATGTACTGCATATCACTATCTGAGTCAAGAATAAATCGACAAGGCTTAACTATATTCTTCAAAATAAACTACTTTTTAATTTAATAGTCCATTGTATCTAATATAGTATTAAGGGCACCTCTCTTCTATCACTCTTTAAGTTATAAATTTTCATTATATCTTCAAGGCTGCTCTTGGCGTCTTTAGTATTTAACACGACTTTTGTCTTTTCCAAAAACTCAAATACTGTATATTCATCAGTCAGATTATCAAGTATATCCACTAAGTGTTTAAAGTTATTAACCTTAACAAGTACATAATAGCCAGTAGGGGTGTAATTTTTTCATTATTGACATATTTGTATCTAATTAGATACAATATTGTCATGTATATGATTAAACAAACTGAAATATTTGCTAAATGGCTATTTAAGTTGAAAGACACAAAAGCTAAAGTAACTATTTTAAGAAGAATCCAGAGAGTTCAAGAGGGTAATTTTGGAGATTATAAATCAGTCTCTTCAGAAATTAGCGAACTTAGAATTACTACTGGACCAGGTTATAGAGTTTATTACACCAAGCGAAATGAAGAAATAGTGATTCTTCTTATTGCTGGAGACAAATCTACTCAGGCAGAAGATATTTTAAAAGCTAAAAAAATAGCAGAGGAGTTAAAAGATGACTAAATTAACAACATTCGATGTATCTCAATATTTAGATTCCAAGGAGATGATTGCAGAGTACCTCTCTCAAGTACTTCAAGATGGTGATATGAATGAGTTACTTGAAGCTATCGGAAACATAGCAAAAGCTAAAGGTATGAGCCAAATAGCTAAAGATACAGGCCTAGGACGTGAAAGCCTATATAAAACCTTTAGTACTGATTCTAAACCTAGGTTTGAAACTATAATGAAAGTACTAGATAGCTTTGGTG
Source organism: Campylobacterota bacterium (assembly GCA_034661055.1). GTDB lineage: Bacteria > Campylobacterota > Campylobacteria > Campylobacterales > Sulfurimonadaceae > QNZR01. The sequence goes on along the minus strand of JAYEKO010000004.1, from coordinate 3,673 downwards.
TTAAACTTCAAGCTAGTGCATAGGAAGTTAAAAGTTCCAAAAAGTACAGGTTGTTGAACTTCCTTCGATTACATCCCTCATGTGAGTGAATCTCCACTTTTTATTACCTTTGAAATTAAGGACTTGGATACATTTAAGTACTTTGCAATATCGACCTGTGAATAACCATCTAAATAAGCATTAACTATAGCTAGATTCCTATCATCTTTTGTCTGAACATCATAAAAGTGTTCTTCAAAATGCTTTGAAATCTACCCGCAACCGTGTTGGCATTTTATTCACTCCTTTTTGCTTTAGTTTATGAAGAAGTATATCATAAAAGTGGAGATTCACTCACAGGGGTGTATTTTATTTCCATGCTTTAGTTTATGAAGAAGTATATCATAAAAGTGGAGATTCACTCACAGGGGTGTATTTTGTGTATTTCCAGGGGTGTATTTCTCAGGGGTGTATTTCTTAAATTGGTCTTAGGGGTGTATCGATATGCTAAGGAACTCTTGGTATTTTAATTATAGCCTTTTAGGCACTTGGTATTATATGAGGGGTGTATTTGGTGTATTTCGTATTTCGGGTGTATTTTTTACATTATATTGCTATGAAGATGGTTTTATTTTTCATCGGATTTGGCTAAATAAGTCAAGCTCGTTTTGCCAAACTTTTTAGACTTTATTTTTGTAAAAGAACCAATAGTTTCATCAAGCTCTAAGCCGGTCATATGCTCAATGATTATAATCTCAACAGCTTTGGCAGGAAGCTCTTTAATGAGTGTAATCATATTATTGTAGATCTCTTGCATTCCATCACGAAATGAGAACGGTGGGTCAATATAAAAGTAAGCTTTTTCATTTAGAGATTTCAGGCGTGATTTCACATGGTTGATGTTTTCAAAACTGTTGCCTCGAAAAACTTCACAAGATGATGGGTCAGTTTGGTCAATATTTTGCTGCAGTGTCTTAAGAGCATCTCGGTCTTGTTCCATAAATAAAATTCTTTTTGCACCACGGCTTAGAGCCTCTAAACCAATAGAACCGCTACCAGAAAAGACCTCTACAAAAGTTGCATCTACAATATCAAACTGTAAGGTATTAAAAAAAGACTCCAAAACAATTGTTTTTGAACTCCTTGTGGTCACTTTAGAGGGAAGGAGCATAGTCTTGCCTTTAAACTTACCGGCAACAATTTTTTTACTCAATGCTTTACTCTTCATAAAATTCTTTGACCGTATTTAAAATGTTCTGTTTATACTCTTGGGTAAGCGTATCAATTTTAGCTTCTAAAAGCTCAAAGTCTCTATTGTGCTTATCTAAACTCTCTACAATTTGGACTATATCTTCCTCATCAGCATCTTTGGTATTCACTATTTTATGAAGCGCTATCTTTAGTTCTGAAGGGCTAAAAGGTTTCTTTATGTCTGCATCATCATCGGTTGCAATATAGATACTTGGGTGTTCATCATCTTCCACTTTCATATCGCGAAGTACAACATCACACTGTTTCAAAGAACATAGATGCGGTTTTAAAAAGATCTCTAAAGATTTTTGAAGCAGTGGCGATACACACTGTACAGCTACTTTCACTTATTCTCCTCACAGCTAACAGAGTGAATTGCCATGGCAGGATAGGCAAAACTTAAATTGTTTCTCTCCAAAATTTCAGCAATTTTATACATAACATCCTCTTTTGTCTCAAGCCACTCATTCCAAATAACTGACTTAGAGTAACAGTAGATTAAAATATCGATGCTCGAGTCTGAAAATTTGTCCATATAGACGAGCATTGTACGTTTAATTCCCTTGTAATCTTCTTTTGAAACTAAACGCACATAGCGTTCTGAATGCAGCATCTCTTGTGAATTATTGGCAATCTCTGGATGCTCAATTAACATCTCTCGAATCTCTTGGACTGCTTGTTTAATATCATTAAAATCTGATTCATACGTCACTCCAACATGCATCTTAATACGACGACCCAACTGGCGTTTACTCCAGTTTTTAAGACCGTTATCGGCAAGTTTAAAGTTTGGAATAGCAATCATAGCATTATCAAACGTTCGAATTGTTGTCGCACGAAGCCCAATCTCAACAACCGTTCCTTCGTAACCATCTACTGCAATCCAGTCACCTTGTTCAAACAGATCTCCCATTAAAATTGAGACGGATCCAAAGAAGTTTGCAATGGTATCTTTTGCTGCAAATGCAACGGCAAACCCACCAATTCCAAGACCAGAAAGTATGGCACTTAAATCAACATTAAAAAGATTTAGAAGAACAATAAGACCAATAATATAGACTAAAATATTAATAACACGCATCGCCAAATTAATGACTTCATGACGTAGATATTCTGAACCTCTTAAATGCTCCATTTTAATGGTAGCACCAGCATTAATTAGTCGTTGAATTAGGTAGGTAAATAAAACAGTATAAGCAATATAAAACGTTCTATCTATCCACTCTAAATCCACAAATCCTGAATAGATATTAGCAATAATATCTAGTGTCACCACAATCATGATGACACTAAATACTCCCGATACATTTTTAATAATAAAACTAATATCATCCGAACGGTCAAAAAAGTTTTCTAGTAGCAGCCCAGAAATAAAGACAACAACTCTTCGAGCCCAATAAAATCCGAGTAAAATAAGAATAATAAAAATAACTTTAGAGCTGTCTAGTCCACTCCATACAATATATTCATTAACCGTTTTACCAATAGTGCTTGTATTTATTTTATAGGTAAGTGATATTAATCCAAATGATGACAATTTGATAGCATCATACATTGGTTCTTTAAAGCGGACTAGTTCTGAACTCAATGTATTATGCAGGTTAAGAAGTATCTGATTTTCATAAAGGTTGGTTCGAATACTCTGAGTCATCTCACTTTTATCTTCTTCATCTTCTAAAAAAGAGTAATTCTCTTGTAAAATTAGCGTCTCACCTTGATGACGTGAAGAAACTATTGTATCTATTTTGTCATTAAACTCTTTATTTGAACTACTATTGGTTGCTTGAATCAGCTGGTAAAAAGTACTGTGAATATTGTTTAATAGCATATAGCTGTTTAATTTAATCTCGTCTCTGGTATATGCTCTTGTGTTGTTACGCTGTTTATTTATTTTCATACGACGATTGAGTGTTGACATCTCGCTAATGTAGAGTTTGGTTCTTTTAATATCGTCACTATTTTTTGAGATAAGTGCTAAAAACAACTCTTTATAGTCATGATTTTGCTCTTCAATAAGATCTTCAACAACATTATTTGTAACATTTTTATCTAAAAACTGTCGCTCTATCTCAATCTGTTTAGCAACAAAATCACCAAATAGATCTTCTGCATACAAAGTGGTTTTAAAAAGTATTAAAAGAGGTAGTAGTATTGATAGAAGTCGTTTTGTCATAAACCTACCTAGAATAAATATTTTGTATTATAACAGATAGTGATTAATACTGTAGTGCAAGTCCTCATCATCATGAATATTGTGTAGCATCCACTCTAAATACCCTCTATCTGAAATAGCAATCTCTTCAATATAGCGCCCTTTATACTTTCCAAAAGTAAACTTGTGTACCAATACGTAAGTGTGCGTTAACTCTTTTAGTTGCTCATCATCCGCTAAATCTCTTAAGTACTCATGCATCATTTTTACATGTAACGCATCACTAATGGC
>JAYEKO010000003.1:0-27534 GCA_034661055.1 Campylobacterota bacterium | reverse complement strand
TAACTTCAGGTAGAGAAGTTAGAATGCTCTTTAGGATTTTTACAATCTCTGATTTTGAATTTAAGATGTCAGGTGTCAAATATAAAGTTTTCATTGTAAATCTCTTTTATTTAAATCTATATTTTTATTATTTAGATATAAAGTCATTTTATCAAAAATCATTTCAACTTCAATAAAAGCTTCAAGAGCTAACAGTATTCCCTCTGCCACCTCTTCCTCGTTATCTGGATATTCATGGGTAAGGGTGTTTCTTAGATTTCTATACTCTATCCATTGTGAAGCACTTTCAATAAATTCTAGTTTTTCCAAAGTATCTAGTATATCAAGCATTGTCATAGAATCTTTATAGTTACCTACAAGTTTTAAAAAGTCCTTGAAAAACTTATCACCTATTAAATCTTGTATTTTAATAAATCTAAAGATGAACGTATCAATACTTTTCACTTTTTCAAAGTCTTGAAATGTTTTTACATGTAAAGTGTCTTTAAATAATTTTATCTCTTCATAGGCATTTTTTGCCCTTACTCGATGTAGGTTAATTGCTTCAATAGTCTCAAAAATCATAATCTAACCCCTGTATCGATAGCAGTTTTGAAAATTGCTCTAGGTCTTGAGTTTGGGGTTTGAACTATTAGATCAATTTTTCTATCTCCTATAAGCCTTTGAAGTGCACCTATAAATTTTAATTTATCTTTTAATCCTTGGTTATGATTACTTTTAATAAAAATATCTATATCTCCACCTTTTTTGCTGCTATCAGCACGACTACCAAAAATCCATACAAGAGCATCCCCGTAAATCTTCTGAGCTACATTTTTTATGCTAGTAATATCAGTACTTTTGAGTCTAATGCTTAATGGGTCAGGTGATAGATATAAGTTTTTCATAATGAATCTCTCGGTATAGCTCTGCTGTAAGCACTTTCAATGGCCGCAATAAACCCTTGTCTAACAGAGTGTTGTTCAAGTGCTCCATAGCCAGCGGCAGTAGTTCCTCCTGGGCTCATTACATCATCTTTAAGTAGTGCAGGATGAGTGTTTTGAATTAAACTCCCAAAACCGTCAAATAGTCCACGCATCAAGGTCATGGCATCATCACGTTTAAGTCCTTGTTTGACTGCTCCATCAGCGAGGGCTTCGGCAACAAGTGCTAGATAGGCTGGGCCACTTCCAGCAAGAGCGGTTGCAATGTCAAGTTCTTTTTCACTTCCTAACCATAGTGTTGATCCAATAGCACTGAAGAGTTCCTCCGTCTCTGTTTTACATGTAAAATCACCTGTAAGTGTTGTCATTGACTTTCCTACAGTTGCTGCAAGGTTTGGCATGGCTCTTGCATAAGAGGTAGCTTTAATGTTTTTTTTCAACAGTTCAAGTGAAGTACCGGCTAAAACGGAGTAGAGTGTTTTAGCTTTCCCTTTTAGAACTGTTTTCATATCAACTATATTGGCCGGCTTGACACATAGAATGACAGTTTTATTGGTAATATCAAAATTATTGATACTGTTTTTAACAATAGCTATATTTAAATTCTTTTCAAAAGCATCAAGTTTCTCACTGTTTCGTCCAGCTACTTCAATATCATAAGACTCTTTTAGACTCATTGCCATAGAGAGCGCCATGTTTCCATTGCCAATAAATGTGATTGTCTCACGCATTATTTTGCCTTTAAAAATGTTGAAATAGGCTCAGCAATACTAAGTGATGGATCATCACTAATAATGATCTGTCCCGCTTTTTTGCTTGTAGTGTTAAAAACAATAGGGGCAATAAAATTTACGACAGAGTTTTCAATAGGTGATTGAATAATGACAATGTTGTAAATAAGTACATTGCTCTTCTCGTCAATTTCGAGCTTCTCTTGAATAGCGCTAGGAATATCAAATGAGTATTCGCGTAGAGCAAAAGGATTGACTAGCGTAAAAGTAATCTCTTTGGAGTCCGGAGACTCAATACGCATAAATATCTCATCTATTTTTTCAAGAGTTATTTGTGTTATTTTTTCAAAACCAAGTAGTGGTTGTGTTACTGTAAATTGCATATTTTAATACCTGTAACTAATTTTAGATGGGAGTATTATACAACATTTTATTTTCTTTGGCTAAAATACACTTTATTTCAAACAATGGTGTATTAATGCTCAAACAGATAGTAATTTTTATAACGGCTCTAATGTTTTTGACCGGCTGTCAAAAAGATGAACCAGAGTACAACAAGCCAGCAATCTACTGGTACCAAAAAATGGTAGAAGCTATCTCCAACTCATCTTTGGAAAAAGCTGACAACTATTATAGTTCTCTTCAGAGTGAACATATCGCTTCACCTCTTTTAAAAGAGGCTGCAATGATTATGGCACAGGCACATATGTACAAAGAAGAGTATCTTTTAAGTGAACACTTCTTGAGTGAGTATCTGAAGCGTTATGCTTCAAAGAGTGAGCATGAGTATATTGAATATTTACGAATGCGAGCTAAATATATGGCATTACCAAATGCTGCGCGAGACCAAGGACTTATTGCAGATGCTATTGTAACTGGCGAGAATTTCAAACGTAACTATCTACACTCTCAGTACTACAATATTGTAGACACAATGGTCACACGTCTTTACATTGCTGAGATAGCACTAAATGAGAATATTGCTAAACTATACGACCGTTTAGATAAGCCTAAAGCGGCAGAATATTATCGTGCAATAAAACCAGAAGAGTGGATTGAGTGGAATAAAATAGAGCCTGCTGATATTCCACTGTACCGCTCTATTTTTGAAGGTGATGGTGATGACAGTTGGTACTCATTTTTGATTCCAGATACACAGAGTGTGGTCTCACGACACGTCAACGAATAATATACATGTAATTTATAATTTAGGATTTTAATAGATGCAACTTACCAACTATGGGGATTTCCCCCAGACTCTTCCTATTATTGCGGAAGAGGAGATTTTTTTATACCCTTTTATGATTTCACCGCTTTTTTTAAGTGACGAGAAAGACATTGCAGCGGCAACGTATGCTATTGAGAATGATTCACTCATTATAGTCTGTCCAACAAAACCACAGACTCAAGAGAGCTATAGTTTTGAGAGCATCTATGATGCTGGTGTAGTAGGTTCTATTATGCGCAAAGTCGCACTTCCTGATGGTCGTGTTAAGATCTTGTTTCAGGGCCTTGCGCGAGGACGTCTGGTTCAAGAGGTTGAAGGTGATCTTTTACAAGCTGTAGTGAGCATCATTGAACCAAAAGCTGGAAATGAGCTAAAGATGGATGCAATCTTGGAGATTGTTCGTGAAAAAGTACGTACACTCTCGCAAATTAGCAACTATTTTCCACCTGATTTACTGCGAACTATAGAAGATAATCATGAGCACAATCGCATTGCCGATCTCATCTGTAGTACCGTAAAACTTAAAAAAGATCAGGCATATGCCCTCTTTATAGAGTCAAATATTGAAGAGCGTTTCTTAATGCTTATTGATTACTTGATTGAAGAGATTGAAGCAAATAAACTTCAAAAAGAGATTCGCTCTAAAGTACATACTAAAATTGAAAAAGTTAATAAAGAGTACTTTTTAAAAGAGCAACTCAAACAGATTCAGCGTGAACTTGGAACCGATACTCAGCGTGAAGAAGAGATTGAAGAGTATAAGGAGAAGTTAGAAGCTAAAAAAGACTCTATGGGTGAAGACGCCTATAAAGAGGCTAATAAGCAGTTAGAACGTTATGCACGAATGCATCCTGACTCTGCTGATGCTGGAATGATTCAGAGTTATTTGGAGTGGGTGCTAGAGATTCCATTTGGAGAGTTGGCTAAAAAAGCACTAAAAATTCATGATGTAGAGTCACAATTAGATGAAGATCATTTCTCACTAACTAAGCCTAAAGAGCGTATTTCAGAGTTTTTCTCAGTAAAAGAGCTTTTAGAACTTCGTGGCATTAAAGATCATGATGGTAGTGGTGCTATTTTATGTTTTGTAGGGCCTCCTGGTGTTGGAAAGACCTCTTTGGCAAACTCTATTGCCAAGGCACTTAAGCGCCCTTTAGTACGAATTGCTTTAGGTGGACTTGAGGATGTTAATGAACTTAGAGGACATCGTCGTACCTATATTGGTGCAATGCCTGGACGTATTGTTCAAGGTTTAATAGATGCAAAAAAGATGAACCCTGTTGTAGTTTTAGATGAGATAGATAAAGTAGGACGCACTCAGCGTGGAGACCCTACAGCAGTTCTATTAGAGATATTAGACCCAGAGCAGAACAATCACTTTAGAGATTACTACTTAAATTTCAATATTGATCTTAGTAAATCTATTTTTATTGCAACTGCTAATGAGTTTGGAGCAATCCCAATAGCACTGCGAGATAGAATGGAGTTTATCCATATTAGTTCATACACACCACAAGAAAAGTTTGAGATAGCAAAACGTTACCTTATTCCTCAAGAGCTAAAAAAGCACGGTTTAAAAGCTAGAGAAGTAAACATTACTAAAGCGGCACTATCTGAAATAATAAATAGCTATACTAGAGAGGCAGGGGTTCGAAATTTGCGTCGCCGTGTGGCTGATATTATTCGTAAGTCTGCGAAGATTATTTTAGAAGATGCTTCTGTTTCTAAGATTAGTGTAAATCTTAAAAACATTAAAGACTTTTTGGACAAAACTGTATTTGAGATTGAAACAAGTGATGGTATTGCTCAACTCGGTATTGTCAACGGCTTGGCTTGGACTGCTGTTGGTGGCGATGTCTTAAAGGTTGAGACTATTAAAATTAGGGGTAAAGGAACACTTAAGCTCACTGGTAGTTTAGGAGACGTTATGAAAGAATCGGTTCATATTGCACTCAGCGTTGTTAAGACACTCATTGATGAACGTAAGTTAGATGTAGATGCTACCATCATTCCTAAAACACTCAAAGAGAAAGAGGACAATCTTACAGTTGATGCCAGTGAAGTATATAAACGTTATGATTTACATGTACATGTCCCTGCCGGAGCAACTCCTAAAGATGGCCCAAGTGCCGGTATTGCTATGGCAACAGCAATTAGTTCAATATTGAGTAATAAAAAAATATATGCTGACATTGCCATGACAGGTGAAGTGTCACTAACTGGAGATGTGCTTCCAATTGGAGGACTTAAAGAGAAACTTATAGCAGCGCATCGAGCGAAGATGAGTAAGGTTATTATTCCTTTGAAAAACTATGAACGCGACCTAGACGATCTTCCAAGTGAAGTAGTTGATAGCTTAGAAATTATTGGTGTTAAGCGCATTGAAGAGGTTTTAGAGATTATGTTAGTTCAGAGATAAACTCTCTGAGGCTATTTAGGGTTATTAGAGGTGACCTTAAATATTAGATAACTGTTTAATTTTTTGTATTACATCTTTTTCACGAATAGGCTTCATTAAAAAATCATTAGCTCCACACTCCAGTGCTTCACCTTTTTTGGTTTCATCGGTAGTGAGAACAATAACAGGCATTTCTCGTAACTCTTCATCAGCACGAATTACTTTTAGCATCTCAATGCCACCCATAACCGGCATGATTATATCTAAAAGCACAATGTCAATATCGAACTGAGTCTTTAAAACGGCAATGGCATCAGCACCGTTTCTAGCCTCAACTACATCTGAAATTAGTTCAGATTTTTTTAACATAGATTTAAGCAGTTTTAAATTAATAAGGTCATCATCAACAGCTAATATTCTTAGGTTTGTTTTTATCATTATTGTGCCTCTTCTTTAGTAATAAATTTTTCAAAGACTAAACGTAATAGATCTTTGTTAATAATATTTTTAATCACTTCATGGACATAAAGCATGTCATCATCATGGAGTATTGTTGTTGGGTCTGTAAGCATTACTAAAGAGGTATCACTATTAATATCTTTAATGGTAGTGCTTAATGCTTTAAGATCTAACTTTGGAAGCTCTCTGTCAAATAGTGCTATTTTAAAGTTTTTCTCTTGCAGTAGAGATGTTAACTCTTTAGTAGTGGATACACTCTTATAGCTGTATCCTAAGTCATCTAATATTTTACAAAATAGCTTGTTTTCTAGTAGACTCTTTTTGGCAATAAGAATATCAGCTGCATATTCAATTTTTTCAACAACTTCAGGAGCCTCATCTTCAGGAGTCTCGTCTATAGTAGGTTCAGGTAGAGTTTCTTCTTGAATTTCAGGTAGAGCTATAGTTTCTGTATTTGCTTCAGTAGCGATAGTTTCAGTTGCCATATCTGTTTTTACTGCTTTATTGCTCAAGAACATATTGAGTAGAGATACTATTTCTGCACGAACAAGTGGTTTTGTTGTGTACTCATCCATACCCGCATCCATAAAACGTTCTCTATCACCTTTAAGAGCATTCGCTGTCAGTGCAATAATAGGGATGTGCGGTATATTGTTGTCAGATTCAAAATCTAAAATTTCCATTGTAGATTCAATGCCATCAAGAACTGGCATCTGGATATCCATGAAAATAATATCAACATCACTATTTTTACGCTTTTCAAATGCTTCAAGACCGTTATTAGCTAACGATACAGTTAGGCCAAGGTCTTCAAGAGTTTTTTGAATCAGTTTTTGGTTAATAAGATTATCTTCAGCTACGAGTACGTTAGCATTAAATTTTGTAGCACGCGACTGTGTTCTCTTGCGTTGTGCTTCTTGAATCTCTTTTTTGCTTGTAAACTCTTCTATGTCGTAAGATTGAATAATATTTTTAATCTTACTTCCGTTAAGCGGCTCATAGATGATTTTAAAAATATCCAAGTTTAGCATATCGATTGTTTTCATATAGTATGACTTGGTAATAAGAACAATTTCCTCAGTAGAGTTTACATAGTTTTTAAGCTCTTCGTCATCGGTATAGTCATAGTCAATAAATAGGATATCGTAGCGTATTTGAGTCTTTAAATTTGTCAACTCTTCTGCAGAGGTAAAACTCTGGAAATTGACACCATAATAGTGTAAGTACTCTTTTAGATGTTTATGTTGAAGTTTCTCTTGGGTGGTTGATTCCAAAATAGCAACATTGATATTTGTGTACGTTCCTTGTGAACTCTCTTCAAGAGTCTCAAGCTCTTCAAACTCTAGCGTAAAGAAGAATGAAGTTCCTGTATTTGGTGAACTTTCAAGATCAAGCTGACCTCCCATAAGTTCAACAAAGCGACTAGAGATAGTAAGACCAAGCCCTGTTCCTCCATATTTTCTTGTAATGGAGGTGTCGGCTTGAGAGAATGCCTCAAAGATCTTAGCTTTTTGTTCTGGTCCGATTCCAATACCGCTATCACTTACTTCAAACTTAATTTTAACACGGTTGGCTTCATTGCAAGGTTCTTTAATGATATTGACGTTGATGTCACCATTGTTATTGGTAAACTTAATAGCATTACTAAGTAGGTTAATAATAACCTCTTTAATTTTTGTCGGATCACCTTTAATTGGGTTCTCTAAAGCTGGATCAATAAAACATGAAAGATTAATATGTTTTTCAGAGGCACGAACACCATAGACTTCAACAGCACTTTCAAATTCATCAGTAAGGTCAAATGCAATGGCTTCAATTTCGAGTTTGTTGCTCTCAATTTTAGAGAGGTCAAGGATATTGTTAATGATTTCTAGAAGGTTTTCAGAACTCTTTTCAATAATATCAATAAACTCTTTTTGCTCTTCTTGAAGATCTGTATCTTTTAGAAGTTCAGTGAAGCCTACAATACCGTTAAGAGGTGTACGAATCTCATGAGACATGTTTGCCAAGAACATCGATTTAGCTTCGCTAGCGTCAACTGCAAACTCTTTATCGCTACGTGTCTGCTCAATAATATTTTCTAAGATAATATAAGCTTGTTCGGTTCCTTTTGTGGTATCAAGATTAATATTACTTGCAATACTTTTTGACTCTTCATCAGCACTATCTTCTGCAACACGTTTAAGAACTGATTCTAGAGTCTTAATATTATGTGTAATACCGGTTGATACTACATACCCTACTATTGCAATTAAAAAAGTGATAATCCAGATGGTAATTGCAACAATAAGAACTTGTAACTCCTGCTCTTTTACAATGTTGGCACGTTGGTCCATAGCATCAAGTAAAATCAGCTCAGCATCATTAATAAGATTGACTTTTTCAGAAAGAATACTAAACCAAATTCCAGAATCACTCTCTATCTCATCACTATCAAGTGAACGAATAATAGATGAACGCTCAATTGTGATGTCTTCAAAAAGCTCAAGATTATCCTCGCTATTTAAAAGGTTTGAGACTTCTGTTTTTACATTATTGTTAATGAGCCCACTGTAGGAGAGAGCGTCAGCCTTACCAATGAGTTGCAGCCAGGTATTTAACTCTTCATCTGTGAACTTGTCTGATTTAGAGAGTAAGAAAGCCACAAACCCACGCTCCTGACCTGTGTACTCTTTAGATTGTAAAAAAGAGAAATAGGTAGATGCTAAGGAGGTAATCTCTTTGTCAATGTGAAATGAAGGGTCATCGCTAATAATATCAATAAGGTGTTTAATAGCAAGTGTATAAGAGTCATAAAAGATTTTGGTGAAGTCACCTTTTTTAGTATCGACAAAGGTTCTAGCCTCTTTTATTTTTGCAAAGAGTGCACTACTTTTGTTTAATGAATTACATGTAGAACATGATGAAACACCATTGCTATGGTCGTGAAGTGCTTCACTGTTTTGCGTATAGTGAAGATACTCTTGAAATTTTGTATCGACAATAGCACGTTGAGCATTTAATGACTTTAAAGTATTATCGGTTGGTTTTCCTAGATACATTGCAGACATATCACGTTCTCTTGGAATATTGGTAATTAAGGCGTTAAGATAACGTCCCTCTTTGAGTTTTATCTGAAGTTGTTCAGCACCCTTAAAGTTGGTATATGAGCTATATACGTGATAACTAGCTAGAGCTAGAAGGATAATAATAGGCACAAGGCTAATTAGTCTTAATCTACTTTTGAGTCCAAATTGCATAGTCTCTCCTTTCTTTATAACTGTACGAGATAGTGGAAAAATTGGTTAACATGCTGACTTGCTTCTTTTGAAGTACTACTCTTAATAAGTTCTTCTAAAGTTACAGAGATGTCATTAATGCGAAGGTTGTCACTAATACCTTTAAGTTCAAGCGCAATCTGTTTGTACTTAGCTGTATCTGCATTTTGCAAAGCGTCTTGAAGAGCATCTTTTTGCTCAAGAGCGTGATTAATGAAATCATCCTTTAGCTCTTGCATAAATGCATCGTCTATACCTAGAATGTAAGCCGATGCTTTACTGTCGTAATGGATATCCTTGACATCTATAGAGGTTGTAGGTTCTAGCACTTCCTTATCTGTAGCGTCTTCATCTAATGTTAGCTCAATTGGGTTAAATGGTTCTTCTTCAAGTTCAATCGGCTCATTAAAATCAACTGCTTGCTCTTCAGCTGCAACAAGCTCTTCTTCGGCTTCAAATGATTTTTCAATCTCAACTACATCTTCTTTTACATCTAACGCGTAAAGCTCGTCATCATCGATAGTTTCTGTAGTGTTATCGGTGTGCGTATCTTTTTCAATAGGGTCTAAAGCATACAGTTCATTCTCGTCAGCTTCTAAAGATGGTTCTGGTTCTTCTAAACTTTCTGTGCTTTTTTCTGTTTCAGCATCAGACTCATAGAAATTATCATCAGTATTAAGAGTTGCTGATGAAGAGGTCTCTGTATTATCTATTTCATTATAGATTACATCTTTACCTTCGAGTTTTGCTATTGTATTGTAAAAGTATTTGAGGTAAGCCTCTGCTTCATCGATGTCATGAGTAGTATTGACAACATTAAGTACTTCAAAAGAGTCCTCTATGCGTAAGTTCGCAGCAACACCTTTAAGTTTATGTGAAAGATTTTTTAAGTTATCAAAGTTATGCTCATTTACTGATTGGAACAGTTCATCATGGAACTCATATGATTGAAGAATAAAATCTCCAATAAATTCTTCAATTAAATCAACTGGAAGTCCAAGTTCATCTGCTGCAACTTGTGGATTATACTGGTAGTTTACTGAAGTTTCTAGGTGATCAATATAGGCTTGTTCTTTAGGGCTTATATGGTCACCAAGCATTGGAGCCTCTTTAGCTTTAGTGGTCTCTTCAACTGGAGTTGGTGGCACTACTTCTTTAATAGTAGGCTCATCATGCATTGGTATGCTAATCTCTTCTTCTTGCCCTACTATCTCTTTGGGCTCTTTAGAAGGAGTGTCGTTTAAAAATGATGACTCTGGATTGTAAATAGAGAGATCTGGTGTCTCAGGTGTATCAAATATCATAGGTTCATTAGGAACATCTAGCGGATCTGGTTCAACAAGGGTTGTTGGTTCTACATCATCAAAGCTTGGAAGTGCTGTAGGAATATGATGAGAGGTCTCAAATTCAGTTGGATCAATACTCTCACCGCTGCTATTAAGTCTATGCAGTTTAACAAGTTCAACATAATAGCTGTTTTCCGCAGGCGATTCTATTAGGTGAATAATAGAGATTTTAAGGTTTGCAGTATATGTCTTTCCAGCAAGAGAGATAAGTACTTTTGACTCCTCTTCAGAGTGCATAACAAAGTCAATCCATTTGAAATTTTTAAAATTATGAACATATCCAGGCTTTTTAATGAAAAGATCTGCAAAATCAGAACACTCTTTTAGCAGATCGCTAAAAGAGTCAAGGTCTAATCTTCTCAAATCATCATTATTAATACCGATAAATTCTTTGTTGTTATTGTATAGTAACAAGCCATTTCCTTTATTGAATATTGAGTCTCAAATTATGGTTAAATAATATATCATAAAATAGAGCAAAGGAAACTTACATATATATTTTTTTAATGTTATTGGCATCTTTTTCATTTAAGATGGATGCAATATCATCAAAGTCAGCACTTTTAATCGCTTTGAAGGTTCCAAAGTGCTGAAGAAGTTTTTTTATTTTTGGTATAGAGATTCCCTTGGCATTAAGCATTTTTAGTTCATTATCAGCTTTAAGTTTCGTCTGCTTGTGAAAGGATATAGCACTTCGATGTGCCTCATCTCGAAGTCGCTGCATCCACAGAAGCCTTTTATCTGTTGGGAGAAGCTTGATTGGTTTATTAATTACATGTAAAATATCGTGAGCTTTTCCTTTGGCACGGTATGATTTAGCGTCTATTTTCTCTTTTGAAATAGCGATGACATCAAGATTTACTCCAGCAGAGTCTAGAAGTTCTCTTGCTAGCTTTAAGAGTGTCTGTCCACCATCAATAAGCCACAAATCAGGTGGTGAATTTTTAACAAAACTCTCAATCCTGCGATTTAATGTCTCTCTCATCTGCGCATATTCATCTTTAGCATCTAGGTGATATTTACGATAGGATGATTTTTCAAAATTGCCATTATTGTAAACAATCATAGCTCCAACCGTTGCTTGTGCCGCCATATGAGAGTTATCAAAGACTTCAATGCGCTCTGGCAGGTTCTGCAGTTCACATAGCTCTTGTAGTGCTTTTAAGAGCTCATAATCATCTGATGTCACCTTGTGTTTTAGAAGTTCTTGTGCATTCGTTCTTGCTAAAGATACGAGAGATTTTTTAGGACCACGAATAGGAGCGTTAATTGAAGCTTTTTTTTCAAAAAGCGTACTTAAGTGCTTCTCTACTAAAGGGCTATTGCTAAAAGGGTCAGCAACTAAAATAGGGGCAATAACAGGAGGTTTTCCACTGCCGTAAAATTCTAATATTGCACGTTCGTAGGCTTCATCCCTGTCAAAAAAGTCATTTTTAATGGTGATGATATTGTGTGCAGTAGATACAACCTTTCCATGACGCATAAAGAGCTTTAAAATCACTGCTCTGCTCTCACTATTTACAACACAAAAAATATCATAATGCTCCTTGGTTGCAAGATCAATCTGCGAATGAATAGTACTTTTTTTAATACGCTCAATGGTGTCACGTAGCTGTGTAGCCTCTTCAAAACGGAGCTGTTCGGCGAGCGTGAGCATTTTTACATGTAAATCATCTACTAACAGTTTTTTATTCTCAATGTAGTTAATAGCCTTATTCACAATTATGGAGTAATCTTGTGATGTTATTTTTTCCTCACAAGGTGCCTCGCATTTTTTAAGTTGGTGATATAGACACGCTTTTTTTCCTTTTAGACATCCTTTTTTTTGAACGAGAGTGCAGAGCTCATAGATTGAGTCTAAAATTTCACGCGCCGCAATAGAGTAGGGGCCGAAATAGTTAATATTTTTTCCCTTAATTACACGACGTGTAATTTCAAAACGGGGAAACTCTTCACTCTTATCAATATAAATATAGGGATAGGTCTTATCATCACGTAGTAAAATATTATATTTTGGTTTGAGTTGCTTAATGAGAGAGTTCTCTAAAATAAGAGCATCATGTTCATTTTCTACAATAATATAGTTAAGTGTTACCGCTTCAGATATCATTTTAATTATGCGTGGATTTAGTGTAGGGTTGGTGTGTAGCTTGGGTGTAAAACGAAAATAACTTTTTACCCTCTTATTTAAGTTTTTTGCTTTACCAATATAGAGTAGGCGATTACTCTTGTCAAAGTACTGATAGACTCCAGCTCTGTGTGGAAGTGATTGAATTTGTTGCAACAACGCTGTTTACCTTGTTATTTAAAGATTCTTTTATAAACTCTGTTATACCATTAAAAATTAAAAATTTACCATATATTAAGAGAGAGACTTGAATACTAATAAAATATATTTTCAGATTTTCTACGCTTTGATTATATCATTAGCACTATTAAGTTTTAGTGGGTGTGGTTTTAAAGCGGATCCATTTTATGATAAAAAAGAGCAACTTTGAAGTATGATGTAGTCATTATTGGGGCAGGTGTAGCGGGGCTTTATGCCGCGATTAATCTTCCTAGAGATAAGCATGTCTTAGTTATTAACAAAGCCTATCCTTGGGAGTGCAATACCTATTATGCGCAAGGTGGTGTTACAACTGCATATGATGAAGATGATATCGATTTACATGTAAAAGACACAATGTACGCTGGTGCCGGCATGTGTAACAGAGATGCAGTTGAAGTCATGAGTAGAGGTAGTTTGGAGGTTATTGATGACCTTATAAGTCACGGTTTTGAGTTTGATAAAGCTGATGACGGCTCATTGCTTTACACTAAAGAGGCAGCGCACTCTAGAGATAGAATCTTACATGCAGGGGGTGATGCAACAGGACGGTATCTTCACTATTTTCTGCTTAAACAGAATCCTCATCCAATGTTAAGCAATGCAACAGTCATTGATATTTTAATAGAGAATGAAAAATGTTGCGGTGTTGTTGTAGAACATGAGGGTAAGATTAAGAGCATTGAAGCGTCTCATGTTGTTATTGCAAGTGGAGGAGTAGGTTCACTCTATGAATATCATACTAATGCTCGAAGCATTAGTGGTGATTTACACGGTATCTGTGTTGAAAAAGGTATTGCACTTGAATATATGGAAATGATGCAGTTTCATCCTACAGTCTATGTCGGTAATGACTCAGCACAAAAGCAGTTGCTTACTGAAGCACTGCGTGGCGAAGGTGCTCATATTGTTGATGATGACGGAAGAAGGTTTCTATTTGAGTATGATGATAAAGCAGAGTTGGCAGCACGTGATATTGTCAGTCACTCTATTTATGACTACACACAGCGTACTGGTAAGCAAGCGTATTTAAGTTTTGATACTTTTGATGAACCTTATTTTAGAAAACGTTTTCCAAATATTTTTAGTGCACTTAATCTGCTAGGATTTAAAGTTCCATACGAACGTGTTCCTATTTCACCGGCATTTCATTATGCTATTGGTGGAATCAAGACCTCTTTAGATGGTGAAGTAGAAGAAGTAGAGGGACTCTATGCTATTGGTGAGGCGGCATCAACAGGAGTCCATGGAGCTAACAGACTAGCGAGTAATTCACTGCTTGAGGGTTTAGTGTTTTCTAAGCGTGCGAGTCAAAAAATTCTTCAAAGTACGGAGAAGTTTTGTACTGAATTGCCAGCTATGAAGAGCTATGTATTAAGAGAAGCCGAAGATAAAGTAAAAAAAGGCAAATTACGTAGTATAATGTGGGACAATGTTTCAATTGCGCGATCTAAAGCTGGGTTGCGTGAAGCAAAGAGAGAGATAGACGTGATGCTCTCTGAGAAAGTGGGACGGCTTTTAAAACTGCGACTACTTACGGCAGGAGAGATGATTGCATCAGCTCTACGTCGAAGTAAATCGATTGGTGTTCACACCATTTCAAATGAAGGAGAATAGATGATAAAACTTTTATTGACGCTTGGTTTAACAGGTTCAATGGCAATGGCAAGTGGCGGTGGCGGTGAAGCCATGGTTCATCCAGATATCACTATGACTTGGGTTGGTTTTTCAGCACTTGTT
The DNA here is from genome assembly GCA_034661055.1 of Campylobacterota bacterium. GTDB lineage: Bacteria > Campylobacterota > Campylobacteria > Campylobacterales > Sulfurimonadaceae > QNZR01. The sequence continues at coordinate 13,126 of JAYEKO010000003.1, read as the reverse complement.
ATTTTTGTAATTGGGTACTTTTTTATTGCTATGGAGGAACACTATCATATTGATAAGGCAAAGCCTGCTCTGTTAATAGGTACTTTTATGATGATGCTAGTTGCAGTATATTATGCGCTAAATGGTTTAAATATGGATATGGTTCATGAAGAAGCAAATCATCTAGTACTTGAGATTGCAGGTATTTTCTTCTTCTTGTTTGCTGCAATGACATATATTGAAACACTGATACATATGAGAGTATTTGAAAAGCTAAAGTACAACCTTGTCTCAAAGGGTTATACTTACAAAAAACTATTTTGGATTACAGGTTTTATAGCATTTTTCCTTTCACCTATTGCGGATAACTTAACAACAGCACTTATTTTATCGACTGTTCTTATCACGATAGAGCAAAAAAATAAGGCATTTTTAGTACCAGGTGCAATAAACATTGTTGTTGCAGCAAATGCTGGTGGTGCTTGGTCTCCATTTGGTGACATTACAACACTAATGGCTTGGACAGCGGGTAAGGGAACATTTGTTGATTTCCTATTTTTATTTCCATCGGCAATTGTTGGTTATTTAGTAACTGCATTTTTACTTTCAAGATTTGTACCTGATACAGTTCCTGATGTAGATATGTCAAAAGAGGTTAATCCTGAGATGGCAGCAGGTGCTAAGGTTGTTATGGGACTGGGTATATTTACAATATTTTCTGCTGTAATGTCTCACCAGGTTTTACATCTTCCTGCTATGTGGGGTATGATGTTTGGTTTAGCTTTACTTAAAATGTATGACTATAGGCTTAAGAGAAAGCATGGGGAAGGGTTTAGAGTATTTGAGTCAATAGCAAAAATTGAGAACAATACGCTACTATTTTTCTTTGGTATCTTGGCTGCTGTTGGTGCATTGTACTTTATTGGTTGGCTAGCTCTTGCTGCTGTAGTTTACGATCCATCAGTTCTTGGGCCAACATGGTCAAATATTGGTGTCGGTTTCCTCTCTGCAATTGTAGATAATATTCCGGTTATGTCAGCGGTATTGAAAGCTTCTCCAGATATGGGACTTGATCAGTGGATGTTAGTAACACTCACAGCTGGTGTTGGTGGTTCTATGATTAGTTTTGGTTCCGCTGCTGGTGTTGGAGTTATGGGTAAATTACCAGGTATCTATACTTTTGGTGCTCATATGAAGTTTTTTTGGACAATTATTGTCGGGTATTTCGTCTCTGTAGCAGTTTGGTTCTTACAGTATGAAGTTTTAGGTATTTATATCAAACATTAATCTACTTTTTAGTACCCTTTCACTATCGAAAGGGTACTAGTCTTTTTTCTTACCCCTCAATATTATTTTACCTCTTATTTAAAAGGAATAGCAAAATGAAAGATGTCAGTATTATCGTCCTTGATTTTGGTTCACAATATACACAGTTAATTGCACGTAGATTACGCGAAGAGCGCGTCTATTGTGAGATTCTTCCATATCATTCAAGTCTTGAAGCCATTAAAGCAAAAAATCCTCAGGGAATTATTCTTAGTGGTGGGCCATCATCGGTTTACAATAAAGATGCGTATGAAGTTGACCAAGGTGTTTACCAAATGGGACTTCCAATTTTAGGGATTTGTTATGGGATGCAGCGTATTGCTGTTGACTTTGGTGGTTCAGTAGTTCGTAGTAGTCACCATGAATATGGTAAAGCAGAACTCATAATCAATCAAGATCATGGTGAAAGTTCACCACTATTTGCTGACTGTGATGACAATCGTATTGTCTGGATGAGTCATAGTGACCGTGTCGATGAACTTCCAGAAGGCTTTAGGCCAATTGCGCATTCAGATAACTCACCATTTGCAGCGATTGCCAACGAAGAGAAGCGTGTTTATGCAATGCAGTATCATCCTGAAGTACAGCACTCAGAAGAGGGCTACTTGATGTTGCGTAACTTTGCACGTAACATCTGTGGTGTGACTGAAAAATGGAAAATGGAGCACTTTGTAAAAGAGCAGATCTTAAAAATTCGTGAGCAAGTAGGTGATGGAAAAGTTCTCTGTGGCCTTAGTGGCGGTGTTGACTCCTCTGTTACGGCAGCAATACTTTATGAAGCAATCGGTGAGCAACTCATTCCAGTCTTTGTAGATAATGGACTATTACGAAAAGGTGAAAGAGAACAGGTTGAAGAGGTCTTTAAAATCAATCTGAAAGTGCCTCTGGTAACGGTTGATGCAGTTGATAACTTTTTAGGAAAACTGGAGGGCATCAGTGATCCTGAAGAGAAGCGTAAAATTATTGGTCATACGTTTATTGAAGAGTTTGAAAAAGAGGCTAAAAAACATGATGGTATTAAATTTTTAGCTCAGGGTACACTCTATCCAGATGTTATTGAATCAATTTCTGTCAATGGACCATCAGAAATTATTAAGTCTCATCATAATGTCGGTGGGCTTCCTGATTGGATGGATTTTGAATTGATTGAGCCTCTTCGTGAACTTTTTAAAGATGAGGTTCGTAAAATGGGTCTTGAGTTAGGATTGCCAGAGAGCATGATTAATCGTCATCCATTCCCTGGACCAGGGCTTGCAATTCGTATTATGGGTGATGTTAACCGACCTGACTTGACACTGCTTCGTGATGCTGATGTTATTTTACTAGATGAACTTAAAGCAAGCGGTTATTACACAAAGACATGGCAGGCATTTGCAGTACTGTTAAATGTAAAGTCTGTTGGTGTTATGGGCGATAACAGAACGTATGACAATACAGTATGTGTTCGTGTTGTAGAGGCAGTTGATGGAATGACCGCAACCTTTGCACATCTTCCACATAATTTACTTGAACGTATTAGTCGTCGTATCATTAATGAAGTAGATGGAATTAACCGTGTTGTTTATGATATCAGTTCCAAGCCACCAGCAACAATTGAGTGGGAATAAATTGTCACGTAATATTTATCTTTTTTCAAAAACAGAGAACTCTGAAGTAAATCATGTTCCTGTTTTACTAACAGAGTTTTTAAAACCTGAGATTAACTATGACAATTATGATGCCATTGTTTTAACTTCAAAACAAGCAGTGATTGCCTTAGAAAATATTAATCATGAGTGGATTAAACTGCCTGTATTAACTATTGCAAACTTTACAGCTAACCAAGCTCGTGAGGCTGGTGCTACTGTTTTAGAACACGGTACTGGCTATGGTGACTCTCTTGCTGAGATTATCATTAACGGTTATCCTGATAAACGCTGGCTCTATCCACGTCCAGTAGTTGTTGCCTCTGATTTTGCACAAAAAGTACAAGGTGCAGGAGTATCAATGGATGGTGCTGTTGTCTATAAAACTACATGTAATTCTGAAGTGGCCTCTTTGAAGCTAGAAGATGATGCTATTTTAATTTTTACGTCACCATTAACCATTGAATGCTTTTTAAAACAGCATGAATTTAAAATTACTCAAAAGGTTATTGCTATTGGTAAAACTACTGCCACTGCCTTACCAAAAGAGATAGATAGTTTAATGCCAAAGGAGACATCAGTTCAAGGCTGTGTCGATTTGGCAAAATCACTTCAGCTTTAAGAACTTTTTTAAGTAAAGGTTTGTTATAATTTTACTAGTCTGAGTGGTGCGATTACTCGCAATACAGGGGGTTCTACATATTCATTCAGTGGATTACGTAGTCACTTTTGTGTGTCGACGATCTTGCTTGAGACTTCGGTTGAGAGATTGCCGCCTAATGAGGTGCTCGCTTCGCTATTTTCGGCTTTGAGAACCATCGCCAACAGCGAGACGCCCACTCGGGCTAACTAAGTGTTGATACAAGATTTTCATTTTGTATGAATACTTATTGTTATCACTTCAATCAAGAAACAATCACGGAGAAAATTATGAATATAATGGTTATGGGAAGCGGTGGACGCGAATACTCAATTGGACGTATGTTAAGTCAAGAAGAACGTGTCGATAAACTCTACTTTGTCCCAGGAAATGGAGCAACATCTGCTTTGGGTGAAAATATTGCCATTAAAGATTATAATGAGTTAGCTGACTTTGCAGAGGCAAATGGTGTTGATCTGACTATTGTTGGCCCAGAAGCACCGTTAGTTGATGGTGTAGTAGATATTTTTAAAACTCGTGGTTTGACTATTTTTGGTCCAAGCAAAGAGGCGGCTCAACTTGAGGGCTCTAAAGTCTATATGAAAAACTTTTTAGCAAAATATGAAATTCCTACCGCACGTTATATAGAGACTGACCACATTGAAACAGCTTTTAAATTTATTGAGACACTGCCGACTCCTGTTGTTGTTAAAGCAGATGGGTTATGTGCTGGTAAGGGAGTCATTATTGCTATGAGTCATGACGAGGCTAAAAAAGCGGCTTCTGAGATGTTGAGTGGCAAGTCATTTGGTGATGCCGGTAAAAAAGTTATTATTGAAGAGTTCTTAGATGGGTATGAACTCTCAATGTTCGCTATTTGTGATGGTCAAGACTATATTTTACTTCCAGCAGCACAAGATCATAAACGTCTTTTAAATAATGACGAAGGCCCAAATACTGGCGGAATGGGAGCGTATGCACCAACACCGCTAGTTAATGATGAAATCTATCAAAAAGTTAAAGATCGTGTTATTCGCCCCACTTTAGACGGAATGCAAGCAGAGGGAGCTCCTTTTGAGGGGGTTCTTTTTATTGGTCTAATGATTGTCAATGGTGAGCCAATCACTTTAGAGTTTAATGTTCGTTTTGGAGATCCTGAGTGTGAAATTATTATGCCACTGATGAAAAGTTCTGTTTCTGAACTCTTCTACAAAGCAGCTACAAAGCAGCTTCATGATTTACATGTAGAATTTTTTAAGCAGTATGGTGTGGGTGTTGTCATGGCAAGTCGTGACTATCCTTATAAAAGTTCAGAACCAGCAGAGATTATTGTAGATGAGATTGTTCATGAAGATTTAGCTGCAAATGCTCATATATCATATGCTGGTGTGAGTGAAGACGAGGGCAAGCTCTATGCAACTGGTGGACGTGTGCTAGTCTGTGTAGGTCTTGGCAATTCAATTAAAGAGGCGCGTGACCGTGCCTATCTTCTATGTGGTCAAGTGCATTTTTCTGGTAAAAAAATTCGAACTGATATTGCATATCAGGCACTTTAGGGGCTATTGATAGATGGAAGATGAACTTCAAGAGAGACTGCAGCGTGAAGAGCTGATTGTCGCCTCAGTCAGAAAACGTGCATTCTCTATGTTTATTGATGAGATGCTTTTATCTTTGCTTCTTATTATTGTACTTTGGGATTCATTTACGTCAGCTCAAAGTACAGAGGAAATTATTGTCTTAACTAATACGTTTGTGTTGGAGTTTATGATAATGAAAATAGTTTACCAAACATTTTTTACAATTCAATATGGTGCCACACTGGGAAAAATCATAATGAAAATTAGAATTATAGAGGTATCTACATTATCAACCCCAACGTTTACAAGCGCATTTAATAGAGCAGTATTTAGAATTATTAGTGAACTTTTTCTCTATTTAGGGTTTTTGTGGGGAACGATGAATCCAGAACATCAGACCTGGCATGATAAAACAGCGCGAACATTGGTAGTAAATGCGTAAACTCATTTTACTTTTACTTTTTGTCTCAGGTACTCTATCTGCAGCACAACAAGTAGAGGTGTTTGCTACAACACTTGATTCAAATGCAACACATCTTAAAGCATTTGATGATGTTGTAGTTCTTTATGATGATCAATATTTAAGTGCTTCAAAAATTGTTTACGAGCGAAATAGCAGTGTCTTAGAACTATTTGGAAACATAACAGTTTTAAAAGGGGCTTCCTATCATGTACTGGGTGAGTATGCAAAAATTATTTTAGACAAAGATGATAGAGTTTTTGAGCCTTTTTATCTTTTAGAGAAACGCTTAGATGTCTGGATGAGCACTAAAAAAGCGAGTTCTAAAAAATCTCTTATCTCTTTAGAACAAGGGATGGTTTCGGGATGCGACCCGACTAATCCCTTGTGGAAAATGCACTTTAGTAGTGCAGATTATGATGATGAGTCTAAATGGATGAATATCTATAACGCTTCACTTCAGCTTTATGATGTTCCTGTTTTCTATTTTCCCTATTTTGGTTATCCCTTAGATTTTAAACGAAGAACGGGCCTTTTGGTTCCCTCTTTTGGTATATCGAGCAGTGAAGGATTTTTCTATAAGCAGCCAATTTATATTGCTCGGGAGAATAGTTGGGATTTAGAAGTTGCACCTCAAGTTAGAACTAATCGTGGAGCTGGACTCTACTCTGCACTACGTTTTGTTGACTCTAAAGTCTCACAAGGTGAAGTAATATTGGGATATTTTAAAGAACAAAATAGTTATATGAAAGAGTACAATTTGGCTAATGATGAACATTATGGAGTTGATATAAACTATATTAATCATAATGTTCTTAAAGAGTGGTTTGGTTACAACGTTTCCGGACAATCAGGTCTATATAGTGATATTACATGGATGAATGACATCGACTATGTTAACCTTAAGGGAAATGATGAGACAAAGTATTCAACTTCAAATCAAATTTACTCAAGAATAAACGCTTTTTATAATACCGAAAGTGACTACTTTGGTCTATACTTTAAGTACTTTTTAGACTTAAGTAAAAAAAATAATGATGAGACCATACAGTCACTGCCTGTGTTTCAGTATCATCACTATCTAGATGCTCTGTTTGAAGATTATCTTTTCTACTCACTTGATGCAACCGCTACCAATCAGTACCGACCTAAGGGTAAAAATGCATTTGCGAGTGAACTCAATATTCCAATTACAATTAGAGATTCTTTTTTAGACGATTTAGTAGAATTTAGTTATACCATGCAACTACATGGTCGTCATATTTTCTTTAGTGGAAATGATGTAATACCAGATCCAAATAATGACTATAGTAGTGGAGTATTTGCACGAAATTACCATATTTTTAATGTTGAAAGTTCCTTGGTTAAAGGTTATGAAGATTTTTCTCATGTAGTGACTTTTGATGCCTCTTATATTAATGGTGGAAGTGACTATAAAAGTGGCTACTATGAGGAGTCTCAGGAGATTTGCAATAGAGAATATATTTACAACAACCCATTGTGTGACTATTACGATATTGTCGATATTGAAGATGCTGCAGAGTTGGGAATGACACAATTTTTCTTTAATGCAGATGGAGATCAGCTGCTTTATCATAAGCTCTCTCAAAAGATTACAAATGAAGCAAATAGTGATTCTTTAGGAGAGTTGGAAAATGAGCTAGACTTAAGACTTGGCAAGCAAATCTCATTTTATAATGATACCCTCTATAATCACGATGAAGCACAAATCACAAAGTTTCTTAACTCATTACGATATAATGACGAAACAATAGCATTGGATTTAACGCATCTTTATGAAAACTATATTGATACAGCATTAAATAAAAGTAGTTATTTAATTATGGACGCTACCTATAAGTATGATGATTACTATAAATATTTTGCAAAAATGGCTTATGACATGCAAGAGGCTGTTAAGAAACAGATGGAGATTGGATTCTTGTACTCGAAACGATGTTGGGAGTTTGGAATACGATACGTCGAAAATAATAGGCCAATTTTAACGAATAATGATGCATCATCAATTTTTGATAAGTACATATATTTTACAGTTGCGCTAAAACCTATTGGCGGCACAGATATTAGCTATAAAATTAGCAACTCTTTAGAGGATTAAATAGAATGAAACTTGAAGCAAAGATAGGCCTTTTTGTTATTTTAGGTCTGGTTGCACTCTTTTTATTGTCAACCCAAGTAACAAAGTTTTCAAGCTTTGATGAAAAAGGTTATGAGATTAGTGCTTTTTTAGATGACGCAACGGGTCTGGAGCTTCAGACAAAAGTTAGTATGAATGGTGTTGGAATAGGAGAGGTCTCTAAAATCTATATTGATGGACGTCGTGTTAAGTTAATACTGCTGATTCAAGAGCAGGTTCATATACCTGTTGATTCTATTATTGTAGTCTCTCAAGAGAGTGTTTTAGGTGCAAAGTCTATTAATATCTTGGCTGGAAAAAGTGAAGAAAATATTGATACTAATGGTGTGCTAGAGCATTCGAAACAGTATGCTGCTTTTGACGAAACAAGTGATTCAGTAAATGAAGCAGCAACAGAATTGCAGCTGTTAATTAAAGATTTCAGAAATGTCCTCGATGCTCAGCGGCAAGAAGAACTTAAAGAGATGATCGGTGCCTTTAAAAGTGTCGGTGTAAATCTTGATGCCATGGTATTAGAAAATCGTGAAGCGGTGAAAGAGGCTATAAAAGGGATGCGTGATATGGGAAAAGGTTTTGCTTTAACTGCAGACACTGTCAATAAAGACCTTCCTCAAATTATGAAACGTATTGACTCTTTGACACGTAGGCTTGATAGCGTCGCTTTAACACTAGATAAGAAGCTTCCCATAGCTATGGATAAGTTTATCGCTATTGAAGACAATGTTACAAATCTAATAGAAGAGAATAGAGATTCTATAAAAAGTACTTTAATTTCAGCCGATAGCTTTTTTGACAGTGGGCAGAATGCTTTTGATAAAGTTGACTCCATGCTCTCTAATTTTACTGTTAGTGAATTGCAGATAAGTGCTCACTCAGATTATATGATTAATGATGCATCTATGAAAACAACAGCAGGTATTATTTATCTTCCTAATCCTGAAACATATTATATGCTTGATATGATATCGATGGATGATTATAGTGAAGTTGGTATTTTACCAGGGCTACATGATGAAAGTGAAACATATATCTCCGCTCAGTATGGTAAACGTTTCAATAATTTACTATTGCGTGCAGGTGTTATTGAGTCTACGGGTGGCTTTGGTGTTGATTATTATATGGACAATGACAGATTGACCTTTAGCGCAGATGCTTATGACTTTAATGCTGTGAATGATACAAGAGGAGAAAATGCTCACTTCAAAGTAGGAGTTAGATATCGTATGCTCAAGCACCTTGAATTTTTTGGTGGCTGGGATAATATAGCAAACTCAGAGTCTCAAACACTCTATTTTGGTGTTGGAATGCGCTTTATTGACAACAACTTAAAGTATGTACTTGGCAGTGCAGCTAGCTTTTAAAACGGGAGGTCTTAATGGAGTGTCAAAAAGAGATATTTAAAAATCGTGAAGATGCTGCAAAGCAGCTTTTAGAATTTTTACCTGTTGAGAAAATACGTAATGAGTCTTGGGATGTAATTTCTCTATCCTTTGGTGGTTTAGAGATTGCAGATGTTTTAAACCGAAGATTAAAAACTCGTGTGGATATTCTTTTTACAGAAGCAGTAAACGCTCCTCAAAATGAAGAGTGTGAGATTGCTCGTGTGAGTGAGAGTGAAGAGTTGGTAATTCATGAAGCACTTTGTAATGCATTTGATATTGGACTTGATTTTGTCTACAGTGACGCTCATCGCAAACATGAAGAGCAGATTTTGACTTCAATATATCAATACCGCAAAGGGAGGCCATTTCCAAATATAAGAGACAAAGTGGTAGTTTTAATTGATGACGGTAGTGAGACTGGATTAAAGCTCTTAACTGCGATTAAAACTGTTTTGGCCATGAAGCCAAAAGCAGTACATGTAATTGTACCAATCATTCCTCATGGTGTTCTTGAAGCCCTAGACCCTTTAGTAGATCATATCTACTATTTACATGATATTAGAGATTATTTAGAAACAGAGTCATATTATGAGAATTTCAACATAATCAGTAATGAAGAAATTGAAAAAATATTAGGAGAACATAGTGAAGTATAATGAAATAATAGAGTTAGAGAATAAGGTTGAAAATTACGCTTTTAATCAGATGGCAAAACAGGCAAATGGAACAGTAGTTTTAAAAAATGGAAATACTGTTATTTTAGCAACTGTAGTAATTGATGAGACTGATTTTGTCTCTGAAGAGTTCTTACCACTTACTGTTCAGTATATTGAAAAAACATATGCAGCTGGAAAGTTCCCAGGAGGCTTTTTTAAGCGTGAAACGAAACCAAGTGATTTTGAGACCTTGACATCTAGAGTTGTTGACCGCTCGTTACGTCCACTTTTTCCAAAAGGTTTTGCTAACCCAATTCAAGTTACTATTATGGTTCTAAGTGTAGATAGTGATGCAGACTTGCAGGTACTAGCTCTTAATGCCGCTTCAGCAGCACTGTTTGTATCTGATATTGATATTAATAACTCAGTAACAGCGGTTCGTGTTGCTAAAGTTGATGGTGAAATCGTTATTAATCCTACAATGAGTCAGCTAGAAGAGTCAACACTAGATCTCTATCTTTCGGGAAGTAAAGACGATCTTCTTATGATTGAGATGCGCTCTTTTGGTTCAACCGAAGTTGAGTTGCTAGATCTTCCAATGATAGACCCTATGATTGATCCAGCACTCTCTGCTGAGACAGTCAGTAAGCATGTAAGCAATGCTGTAAGTGAAGAGGAGTTTGTAGAAGTTCTTTCACAAGCAGGTGAGTATTTATCTAATGCCAATAGAGTCTATGAAGAGCGTTTTGCTAACTACTCAAAAGAGTGTATGCCTCTTGAGTGTTTAGAACTTGAAATCTCTACTGATATGACTGAATATATTAAATCTAACCATATCCAAACAGTAAAGGATGCTATTGGCGAGATGGCACGAACTGAACGTTCAACTGCTCTTAAACGTCTTCGTAAAGAGATTGTAACAGCACAGCCTGAGTGGGATGAAAAAGAGCTTAAGCGAGCTATTGAGAGTGTAAAACATGACACAGTAAGAGCACAAATTTTAGATAATAATCTTAGAGCAGATGGTAGAAACACCAGTGAAGTACGTCCAATTTCAATTGAGACCAATATTTTACCTTCAGCTCACGCTTCAGCACTCTTTACTCGTGGTCAGACACAAGCTTTAGTTATATTAACTATTGGTGGCCATAAAGATGCACAGATGTTTGAAAAACTGACCGATGGAGGTACTCAAAATGAGACCTTTATGGTGCACTATAATTTTCCAGGATTTTCAGTAGGTGAGCCTTCTCCAGTTGGTCCTCCGCGCCGTAGAGAGTTAGGACACGGAAACTTGGCAAAGCGTGCTTTAGAGTCATCACTTCAAGCTTCAGATAGAACAATTCGTTTAGTTTCTGAAATTATGGAGTCTAATGGTTCATCATCTATGGCAACAGTGTGTGGTGGCTACATGGCACTGAGAGCCGGTGATGTTGAGATGAGTGATACCATTGCTGGTGTTGCTATGGGAATGGTTAGCGAGGGTGAGCGTTATGCAATTCTTTCTGACATTACAGGTCTTGAAGATCATGATGGTGATTTAGATTTTAAAGTGACTGGTTCTAAAGATGGTATTACTGCACTTCAGATGGATATTAAGCTTGGTGGTATTAGTTTAGAGGTTTTAACTAAAGCGTTAGCGCAGGCCAAAGAGGCACGTTCACATATTATTGACATAATGCAGAGTGCTGAAGAAGAGATTGAGCTCAATGAAGAGAGTCTTCCGAGTTCAGACCTTTTTCACATTGATCCAAGTTTTGTAGGAGATATTATCGGTCAAGCAGGTAAAACAATTCGTGAAATTATTGAGATGTTTGAAGTAGCTATTGATATTGACAAAAAACAGGGTCATGTTAAGGTTACCGGAAAAAACAAAAAAGGTGTTCAAGGAGCTCGTGCTCACATTGAAGGCATTATCAATAATGCACCTGAAAAAATTGAGTATAACGTTGGCGATGTAGCTGATGGTAAAGTCAAAAAAATTGTTGACTTTGGTGCATTCATTGAACTTCCAGGTGGAATTGATGGCCTACTTCACATCTCAAAAGTATCTGATCAACGTGTCAATAAAGTCTCTGATGTCCTTAGCGAAGGTGATGCCATTAAAGTTAAAATTATTGAATTTAAGGGAAATAAGATTAGTTTAGATCGTGCGTAAGCATTTTTTTAGCACAAAATGTCTATAATTCCGATATCAAAGTGATTTAGTAGGGAAACAGCGGCATTTATGTTGTTGTTGGCATATCTTTTAGATGTGTTTACGCTATCCGAACGGACTTTGAAAAAATATTATAGGAACTAAAATGAAAAAAATTCTTTTCTTAATGGTAGCATTAACTGCTGCTGCATTCGCTGGTGAAAACGTTGCAAACGAAACACTTAAAGCATACTCAATGATCGCTGCTGGTGTTGGTCTTGGTTTAGCTGCACTTGGTGGAGCAATTGGTATGGGTCATACTGCTGCTGCAACAATTGCTGGTACTGCACGCAACCCAGGTCTTGGTGGAAAACTAATGACTACAATGTTCATCGCTCTTGCAATGATTGAAGCGCAAGTTATCTATACTCTAGTAATTGCACTTATCGCACTATATGCGAATCCGTACCTAGGTTAATCCCTAAGTACCCCTTTGTCAGCCTCGGCTGACAAACTTTCTAATTTAATGCGACAGTGGTGGAACGGTAGACACGCTACCTTGAGGGAACTTGAGTAAAAAAGAAAAATAATGTTAAATGCACCAGTGGCGGAACGGTAGACGCGCGGGCTTGAGGGGCTCGTTTCGAGAGAAGTGGAAGTTCAAATCTTCTCTGGTGCACCACTCTCAAATCCCCTATACACGGGACTTCAAGCAAAATAAATATTAAAATAATAAATGTAACAGCAGGTAGTTTCTTGTGGCAAAAGTGATCTATAGCTTATATATTTAATGCAAAAACATACAAATTCAAACTTCAATATTTTAATGAAAATTGTCAGAATGTAGTCTATTTGACAAGGATATTACACAGTTTTTCAAACAAGCTTTAATTACTAGAGTATTGATTAGCTAAAGATAAAATTCTTTCTCTCAACAATTTTACTATAGTGAGCCACTTGCAGATTCCCACAAAAGCGACTAATTTAATTTTTTAAGTAGTTAAAAAAGTTGAAATCAAACTTCAAATGTTATAATAATTTACTACAAAAATTTAACAGAAAAGAGATTCAACTTATGTCTAAAATTATATCTACTCTTTCAAAAATGTGGCTTAAAGTGAAGAACTTAGAAAACTCATTATTTCCAGAGTTACAAGAGCAATTTGGGGTACTAAGTCCTAAAGAG
>JAYEKO010000002.1:0-27666 GCA_034661055.1 Campylobacterota bacterium | reverse complement strand
AAACACTAATCGCTCAGCCTCTTCTATTAATGTCACTGCATCTCTATAACTTCCATCTGCAAAATTAACTAAAAAGTTAGCATGCTTATCACTAAATGCCATATCCCCTAGGCGTTTTTCTTTCAATCCTACTACCTCAATTAAACGTCCAGCATAGTCATCTTTAGGGTTTTTAAAACAGCTTCCTGCGCTAAATTCACTGGATTGATTAGAGCGCATCTTCTTAAAAAGTTCTAATTGCGTACTCTTAAATCCTCTGCTAATATGAAAACGAGCTTCAAAAACTACTCCAGAGATATTACAGTAGCGGTAACCATAATCAATCTCTTCTTTACTAACTCTCTCACAATCAACTGTAATGGAGTGAAGGTTATTAAAGATTTCCCACTCTTTAAGTCCTGCATTCATCTTTACCATCCCACCAATTGTCCCGGGAAGATGTGCCATAAACTCAAAGTTGGCAATATTGTGCTTTTTACAAAAAGAGACTACTTTTCCCCCCGGTGTTGCAGCACCAATTACGAGCAAGTCATCTTCAATTTTAATATAGTCATATTTTTTTGAGAGCATCATCAAGGGAGGTGGAGCAGGAGGAATAAGTACATTATTTGCGCCACCAAGTAGATAAGCACCTTTTGGATATTGACACTCCTCAATCATATATACATCTACAACAGGGCCTATCTTAATGGAAGAGAATTTGGAAAAATCTATAGTTTTATAATAACTCATTGCACAAAAGTAGGAATTAAATTAAAAATATCAGTTGCAAAGTCATACATACTGTTAAGCATCCACGGCATTGTTAAAATAATAATAACAACTACGCCAATAATCTTTGGAATAAAACTCAGTGTCATCTCATTAATTTGAGTAGTAGCTTGAAAAATACTAACAGCAAGCCCCAAAAGCATACCGACTAAAAGTCCAGGGAGCGCAAGTTTTAGTGCAATTTGAAAAGTCTTAACACCAAGAGATATAAACTCTGATTCCATTAACTGTTCCTAAGTCCATCATACTCTTTAGGAATCAGGTAGTCATTTACATGTAATTCTTCATCATAGAATCCATGTTTATACCCTAATTCAAAAAGTTTATCGATTGCTTTCATCTGTAGTTCACTCAACTCAATAGACTCATCATTAGCATAGAGTTCTAAATACTTGTCTAACGTCTCTGCATCAATACGTACCAAATCACGTTCAATCAACATCTCTGAGAGTTTCTCTTTATGATCTCGTGCAATTTTAACCGCATCAATAAGTGTCTGCTCATAAGCAATAGCAGATGTCAGCGGCAGAGAACGACGAATTGCCATACCACCAAGAGGCAGTGGTAACTCTTTTCCAGCCAACTCTTGCCAGATATCCCACATTTCACGCTCCACTTCTAATGTATCTGCAAAAGTTAAAATACTCTCATGAATTAAAACACCAGCATCTACATCACAATTTTTTACAGCATCTTCTATATCTAAAAAATTCATGTAGACAATTTTAGCATCGGGATAAGCAATACGAAACAGCATCGCATTCGTGGTATATTTTCCGCTCAGGGCTACCTTAAAACGACGCTTAAGTTCTACGCCTTTTCTCTTAATAAGCTTAGGTCCATAACCCTCTCCAAAACTTACTGCGGTACGCAACATTGCATAGTCATCTTTAATGTGTGGATAGAGCGCAAAGCTTATGGCACTAATATCGTAGGTTCCTTTAAGTGCCTCAACATTAAGTGTCTCAATATCTAAAGCCAAGTTGTCAAACTGAACCCCTTTCATGCCAATCCAACCAAATTTAATGGCATAATACATAAAGATATCATCAGCATCAGGAGAGTGGGCAATTAACATATTTTTCAAGTGGAGTCCTAATAATTTAAAATCAATTAGATTTTAACTCAAAAAGGATAAAATTGCAGACAAATTTTAAAAATATTTCAATTTGTCATATTTTATACTAACATTTCAATTTGTCATATAATACTAATAATAAATACAGAAATAGGAATACAGCAATGGATGCAAATAAACAAAAATCACTAGATCTGGCAATGAAACAGATAGATAAAGCCTTTGGAAAAGGTGTTTTAATGCGACTAGGAGACAAAGAGATTGTTCCTATTGAGTCTATTAGTACCGGTTCAATTGGCTTAGACTTAGCACTTGGAGTTGGTGGTGTTCCTGAAGGACGTGTCATTGAAGTCTATGGACCAGAGAGTTCAGGTAAGACGACTTTAGCACTTCAAATTACTGCTGAGAGTCAAAAAAAAGGTGGTGTCTGTGCTTTTATTGATGCAGAGCATGCCCTTGATGTCGCCTATGCTAAAAATCTAGGTGTAGATGTTGAAAATCTTTTAGTATCGCAACCTGACTACGGTGAACAAGCGCTTGATATTGTTGAGACCATTGCCCGTAGTGGTGCAGTAGATTTGATTGTTATTGATTCTGTTGCAGCACTCACACCAAAAGTAGAGATAGATGGCGAGATGACAGACCAGCAAGTCGGTGTTCAAGCACGTCTTATGTCAAAAGCACTTCGAAAACTTACCGGTGTTCTACATAAAATGAACTGTACGGTTATTTTCATTAATCAAATTCGTATGAAAATTGGAATGATGGGATATGGCTCTCCTGAGACAACTACCGGCGGGAATGCACTAAAATTTTATGCCTCGGTACGTATTGATGTCCGAAAAATCGCAACGCTTAAACAGGGTGAGAGTCAAATTGGTAACCGTGTAAAAGCAAAAGTAATTAAGAATAAGGTCGCACCCCCATTTAGATTGGCAGAATTTGACATAATGTTTGGAGAAGGTATCTCAAAAGAGGGTGAATTAGTTGATTATGGTGTAAAATTAGATATAATAGACAAAAGCGGTGCGTGGTTTAGCTATGAAGACACCAAACTTGGACAAGGACGTGAAAACGTTAAGCAGAAATTTAAAGATGAACCAGAACTAGCATTAGAAATTGAAAACAAAATCAAAGTCGCTATGGGCATGAGCAATATAATGGTCATGGACGGCGATGAAATTAATGAGGCAGATGAATGATATTTATAGACAACGTAACAGCGATTGAGGTGATGGATTCTCGTGGAAATCCTACAGTAAAAGCAAGTGTAACACTAAGTGATGGAACAGAGGCTTCAGCAATCGTTCCTAGTGGAGCAAGCACTGGTAAACGTGAGGCACTAGAACTTCGTGATGGTGGCGACCGCTACATGGGCAAAGGTGTTCTTACAGCAGTTGCCAATGTTAACAACCAGATAGCAGATGAACTAATTGGATTAAGCCCATTTAACCAGGCAGTAGTTGATGCAACAATGAAAGAACTTGATGCAACTCAGAACTACGGTAATTTAGGTGCTAACTCGGTACTTGGTGTCTCTATGGCCGTGGCGCGTGCGGCGGCAAAAAGTTTAGGTATGCCACTGTACCGTTACCTTGGTGGCGCCAATGCTATGGTTATGCCAACTCCAATGTTAAACATCATTAATGGTGGTTCACATGCTGATAATTCAGTAGATTTTCAAGAATACATGATTATGCCTGTTGGCTTTGAAGATTTCTCAGAGTCTCTGCAAGCATCTGCAGAGGTGTACCATAACCTTAAGAAAATTCTAAAAGATTCTAATCACAATACAGCATTAGGAGATGAAGGTGGTTTTGCACCAGACTTGAGCTCAAATGAAGAGCCAATTCAAGTTATTATGCAAGCTATCGAAGCAGCTGGGTACAAACCTGGTGAGCAGATGGCAATTGCACTTGATGTTGCAGCCTCTGAGATTTACATTGATGGCAAGTACCGTTTGGACTCTGAAAATAGAGCAATCACTTCTGAAGAGCTAGTAGATTACTACGTAGATTTATGCTCTAAATATCCTATTGTCTCAATAGAAGATGGTCTCGATGAAGATGATTGGGCAGGATGGAAGATACTTACTGAAAAACTTGCTCATAAAGTACAGCTAGTCGGTGACGACCTATTTGTTACTAATGCAAGTATTTTAAATGAAGGGATTGAAAAAGATATTGCTAACTCTATCTTAATCAAACCAAATCAGATTGGTTCAGTAAGCGAGACAATGCTTACAGTACGTTTAGCACAACGCAATGGCTACACGTGTGTTATGAGTCACCGTTCAGGTGAGAGTGAAGACGCTTTTATTGCAGATTTTGCTGTAGCACTTAACTGTGGTGAGATAAAAACTGGTTCAACTGCTCGTGGAGAGCGAACCGCTAAATATAACCGTCTCCTAGAGATAGAAAATGAACTGGTCTATGGTGAATATTTAGGTCAAGCACTATTTAACTAACTCCCATGCAGCAAGAGAGTGATTTATACGAAGAGGTAGAAGACTCCCAAAGTGTACCTGAGCAATATTTTGGACTCTCTTGGTCTAAACTCTTTGTTGCACTATTTCTTGTTGTCTTCTTGGGCATCTATATTGGTATTTTACTTTTTGGTGAAAACTCCTTAGAAGTTCTTTTTCAACTAGAGGAGTATGAGGATTATCTCATAAGTGAGACTGATCGCCTAAAAATTGAAAACTCTAACCTTCAAAAAGAGTACTTTGAGCTTAAAGGCTTACAGGCCGACAGTAATCTGGAATAGTTCGCTATAATAACAAGATGAAAAAAGTTTTACTCTCTTGTCTTATCATTAGCTCCTTAGCCTTAGCTAGAGAGAACCCGTTCTTCCCTTCTGAAGGTATTGAAGATTTGCCAATTTCATCCAATAGCGTAAACAGACGTCCTCAACTTAAACGTAGTGCTTTAACACTACCTGACAGTGCGAGGATCCTAAAGCAAGTTACTATTAAATACCAAAACCTAGATGGTTCCTTAGAAACAAAATCAATTACGCTAGATCATAATGTTGATTGGCATGTTCCTGTCTTTATCTCACAGTCTTACAACAATACCAATAAAGACTCAGCTAAACCAGACAAGCAGAGCATAGACAACAGAGAAAAAATTCATCGTATCAGTGACTTTATTAACTACTCAATTGCAAAGAACAGTATTGCACTCATTACTAACGATAAACTTTTACGCCACTTTATGTTAATTAATCCACATAGAGTTGTATTAGATTTTAAAAGAGACAGTCGCGTTAAAAGTAAAAATATTCCTCTAAAAAGCAGACCATTTACTATAATAAAATATGGAAATCATTCAGATTACTACAGAATTGTAGTGGGGTTAGATGGAAAATACCACTATGAGCTTAAAAAACATAGCGGTAAAGTAGTAATTACGCTAAATTAAAATTGTACACCAACTCCAAAATAGAGACCTGAAAACTCAATATCTGTGTCGGCATTCATATCCAAATCTTCAGCATCAATATTAAGTGATAAAGTTCTGTAACCAATTTCTAGTAATGGTTCTACAATGAAAATATCCAATGTATAGTCTGCCTTGACTCTAAAATCGTATGCGTTAGCACCCCCGTAACCAATCCATTTAATATCTGCTTCAAGACCTAAACCAGTCATTGGGACTTCAACTCGTCCTCTTGCATAGATCATTGGCAATATAATACTGTCGTTTGAGCTATAGGTATAACCATCACTTGGGTCACTAATATCAAATGCTCCATCAATATACTTTGTGCCAAGTCCAAGATCAACCGTTGTCCATGCGGTATTATCTAAAATATTGTAATACAAAATAGCATCATAATGTGTCAAGTCTAAACTAGATGTTGAACCCACTCCAATATCTTCACCTTCCCATGAGAACGCATCATTACTAATCCCTGAGTAACCTAAATTATTATACTCTAAACGTAAGTTTGGAATAATCGGAATCGGGTGTTTAAATAGAAGCCATGCATAGGTAATATTCTCAGTGTCATACCCTAAAGTGTCATCTAGGCTAAATTTTTGACTACCCTCATAATTCATAGTTCCAGATGGTTCAGCATTCCATGAGCCCACTGCCCCTTCTATTCTAATCATATCTGCACTAAGTGAAGTTAACAATAGTGAGATTGCGGCTGTTGATAAAAGAATTTTTTGCATAAATAGTCCTATAATAAGTTAGATGTACTATAGCAGATATATAATGAAAAAGCTTTAAAAATAGAGCCGAAGCTCTAAATGGAGGAGAGAAGTAGTGCTCTATTTTTGCGAAATAAGGGAAGGCTATAAAGCACTATTGTAAAATAACTATATGTCTATCGATAAAATTAAAACTATTTAACTGCAGCTAAAGCAGCGTCGTAGTTTGGCTCTTCAGTGATCTCAGGTACGATCTCTTTATAAGTTACATTACCTTCTTCGTTTACTGCGAAGATTGCACGACAAGTTACACCAGCTAGAACTGAACTACCAAGTAGTACACCATAAGCATTAGCGAAATCTTTGTTACGGAAATCTGAAGTAACAGTTAAGTTGTTGATACCTTCAGCTGAACAAAAACGTCCTGCAGCAAATGGAAGGTCAAGAGAAACAATAGTAGTGATAACACCATCAAGATCAGCAGCTTTAGCGTTAAAGTTACGAGTTTCAGTAGCACAAACACCAGTATCTAGTGAAGGAACAACGATAATTAGTTGTTTTTTACCTTGAGCGCCACCAACAGTAACGTCACCAAGACCATCAGAATTTACAACTGTAATTTCTGGAGCTTTGTCTCCAACATTTACTTCATTTCCTAGTAGTTCTACGTCTGTACCTTTGAATTTTGTAGTTGCCATTTTGGCTCCTTAATTTAATTTTTTTATTTGTTATGGCGAAAGTTTACTTAAATCGGATAATAACTGTCTTAATTAACAAAAAGCTCTTTTTGCTTAAGTTTAGTTAAAGTTTTGATTTTGGATTTACATGTAAATTGTCTATAGTACTAAACTGCTTCTTTTGGTACATCTCTATAGCAGCACGTCCAATCATAGCCGCATTATCAGAACAGTACCTCAGTTCTGAAAGCAACAACTCTCCTCTGTAAAGTTCTAAAAGTTCTTTAATCTTCTCTCTTAAATAGAGGTTAGCACTGGCACCACCAACAATAGCAAGCCTCTTCGGCGGATTTGTTTTAAAATACTTTTTGAGTTTTTGCAGCAGATGGGCTGAAGCAATATGCTGAAATGAGGCAGCAATATCTGCATAATCTTCTTGCTCTGCTGCTTCAACTGCTAATCGTACTGCATTTTTAAGTCCCGAATAACTAAAAGCAATCAACGGTGATTGATGTAGAGGTACTGTAAAATTGTACTTTAAAGGGTCGCCACTTTTAGAGAGCTTTTCAATAACAGGGCCACCGGGATACCCAAGCCCCATCATCTTAGCTACCTTGTCAAAACTCTCTCCAAAACTGTCATCCATAGTACGTGCAACCGTCCGCATCTCATCTAAACTTTTAACTTCAATAACTTGAGTATGACCGCCTGAGACCAAGAGCACTGTTAAAGGAAACCGCTCCTCTTTCTCTATAAAGAGTGAATAGATATGCCCTTTAAGATGATTAACACCAATTAGAGGAATATTTAAAGCGATACTAAGTGCCTTAGCCATCATCACTCCCTCAATTAACGTAACACTTAGACCCGGCTCATTAGTTACCGCTACTGCTTTTAACTTACTAAAATAAGATTCACACTCTTGTAAGATTTTAGGTAACGCCTCTGCATGTAAACGTGAAGCAAGTTCTGGAACTACACCACCATACTTAGCATGGTCAACTTCTTGGGATATTTTTTTATGATAAATTAATTTACATGTAGAAATCTCTGTAATAGCAATAGAGCTATCATCGCAGCTACTTTCAATACTCAGTATCACGTTTTAGCCTCTTTTACCCACTCTAATACCCAGGGCCAATCTCCATAGCCACTATCTGCATTTATATGCCCTGCACCTTGGACCACTTTTTGCTTAATATTATTTGCTCGAGCATATATAGCGGCTTCCGCTGTGCTCATATACGGATCATTCGTTGAGCTTACCAATAAGACATCTTTAGCCTTTAGAGTACTTATACCAACAGGAAAAAACTCTGAAACCTCTTTGTAATCGCTCAGGTCTCGGGGCGGTGCTACCATTAACAGCTTCTCTATTGAATCAACTAAACCTTCATTACAGAGGTGACACCACAATGTATTGCCCATAGAGTGAGCAACAACAATGTCTGGTTTTAATGCATGAAACGCCTCGCTAGCTTCACGCATCCACACCGATTTTTTTGGATTCATATTGTCACTAAGCTGTGGAAAACTGACCTCATAGCCATCATCTTTTAACTGATAATAGAGCCAATCTTGCCAGTGGGGTGAATCAGAACCATGCCAGCCGTGGAGAATTAGAACTTTTGACTTCATAATAACCTCACATAATTTCGTATTTCAGCATCAAGTGTATAGAGATCATCGATGTTCTGAGGCAAGTCAGTAAATTTATTGTAAGCAGATAGTATCGATTTTGAAATATCTAAAAAGCCAATCTCAGCGTTAATAAACTTGGCAATAGCAGCTTCATTTGCTGCATTAATTACAACACCTCGCTCAGGCTCTTTTAAAATCTCATCTTTTATCTGCCAAATCGGATACCGCGCCTGCTCAATCTGACGAAACTCCAGTGAGCCCACTTTTACTAAATCTACCGGCTCTAGAATCTGCTGTGTTACATTACTATTAATAGCATAGGCAATAGGCAGTTGCATAGATGCATTGGCAATATGCGCCGTAGTTGAGCCATCTTTAAAATTGATAAGGGCATGAATTAGTGAACGGGTTTCAATGATTGCATCATACTCCCCCTCACCAAAAAGCCAGCGAGCCTCTAATAGCTCAAAAAGTTTATTGACCATTGAAGCACTGTCAATAGTAATTTTCTGTCCCATTGACCAATTCGGATGCTTGAGTGCATCTGCAAATGATGCACTCTGCAATTTATTAATAGGCCAATCACGAAAAGCGCCACCACTTGCAGTAATCGTCATTTTTTGCAGTGGTTTACTCTCTTGCATCAGATACCACAAGCCAAAATGTTCACTGTCAATAGGCTGAATATTAGACGTATTTACAAAACGTCCTCCTGCCACTAAAGACTCTTTATTGGCAAGTGCAATTTTTTTATTGCACTCTATCGCCTTTAGTGTAGGTTTCAAGCCTGCAAATCCGACAATTGCATTGACTACTAAAGTAGAATCAGAGCGTTCAATAGCATCTAGGACTCCCCTTTCTCCAACAAGAACATCTAGGTGATTAACTCTGTGTCGGTCCTCTTCATGAGAGATAACAACCATACGTGGCTTATGCTTAGCAATCTGCATGTTTAAAAGTTCAATATTTCTGCCTGCGCCAAGGACATCTACATGTAAATTAAACTTTGTGGCTATTATGAGCGTATTAACCCCTATAGAACCTGTTGAACCTAAAAGAATCAAACGATACCCCGTAAAATCACCAACATCACAACACTACCAAAAAGATAGCCATCTATTCTGTCAAGCACACCACCATGTCCAGGCAAGATTGTTCCACTATCTTTCACCCCTGCCTTACGTTTTAAGTAACTCTCAAAAAGATCACCAAAAACCGATGCAATAGCTACAAATAGTGAAACAATTGCCGCTTTTTCAATGTCAATAATAGTTCCGCCAACAAAGGCACCACCAATCGTTGCGAAGACAAGCCCTCCAACAACCCCTTCCATCGTTTTTTTAGGAGAGGTGACACAAAACTGTGTTTTACCAATACTTTTTCCTACTACATAAGCACCAATATCTGCTAAAGCAACAACGACTAGAAGCCATAACATTGATATCATTCCATACTCTTTATAGAGGCTCAAGGTAAAGAGCATTCCTGCTGTAGGGTAGAGAAATGGTAAAAAGTTTTTCCACTCCAATCGTTGCGTATACGCCACAACCGAAGCAAAGACAACACCCGCAATAACAAAGAGATCATCTCCATAAGGATAGATGCTCGCTACAATCCACAACAGTAGCGCATAAAAGTAGAGAGAATTATTCTTTACATCAAAAAGTTTATTTGCTTCATAAAAAGCAAGCATATAGACAACGCCGAGAAAGAGCCAAGTTAAAAAGAAGCTATCAATCACACCAATAAGATAAACTCCTCCTAAAAGAAGCACACCTGTTACTATTCGCTCTTTATCTATTGCCATAAAAACCCCAAATTTTCTATTTTTAAAATTATACTCTTAAAAACAAAAATAGGAATAAATATTGGCTATAATGGCTCAAACAAAACAATACCCTCTAGGGTACTTACAAATACAAAGGAAGTCAATGAAAAATATTTTAACTACTACTCTTTTGATCACTACACTTATGTTCACAAGCGGGTGTTCACTAAAACAACCTTTTCACAAAGAAAAAGCTATTGAGGGGACAGCAACCGTATATATTTACAGAGCTTCTAAACTTGGAGTGGATGATAACAAATACAAAATCTATGTTGATGGAAAATATTCACATCGCCAATTAAAAACAAATGAGTATTTTCCCTTTCATATTAGAGAGGGAGATGTTACCATTAGTGCTATCTCTAATGGTATTATTGAGCACGAACTTACTATGGACTTAGATAATGAAAAAGACTATTTCATAAGAATAACACCTATTGAAGGGGACGACTTTACCCTAAAAGCAGTTCAAGAGCCTCAAGCATTGACACAAATTGCAAAAACAGGACTTAGCGGTTCAATGTTTGAAGAAGATCCTAAAGAGTCTAAACTCGTTGAGAAAAAAGATACTGAGGTAGCGTCTCCTCTTGCACCAAGTGATGAGATTACAAAACTCTACGAGATGAAAGAGAGAGGGATTATTACCGAGGCTGAGTTTAAATCATTAAAAGCAAAAGTGATTGCTAAATAGTTAGACTTTAATATCTAATCGGTGTAATGGAGCAGCTGCCTCCTCTTCACCTTCATCTTCTGGTTTCTCTTTTGGATTCTCTTCTTTAGCGTGTTGATTCGTATGTTCACGGTCCTCATCTACCATATGATTCTCTTCTGTAGGACGAATCTCTTCTATCTCTTTTTTGCTTTCGTTAGAAGCGTTAGCCGCTGCCATATTTTGAAGTTCAAACTTATTTTGAAGTGCCGTCTTCTCGCTAGCTACTGCAGCAGTAAGCTGATTAGTGTGAATGGTACTTCCTAATGCCCCTACTGATGCCATAATTTATCCTTTTGTGACACTCAATGTACTGTAGTTATAATACAGCACATTAGCCCCGTCTTGAATTTTAACTTCACGTCTTGGAGTATAATCGACCAAATAGCTCCCTTTCTCAAATACAGAGAAATTTACACAGATCTCAGCAGCACTCATAATGACAGATTCTGGAATATTTTGCTTATCGGTCACAATTAAAACATGTGCTGATGGACGGTCTTTTAGATGAATCCAGATATCACGCGCTTTGGCATTTTGAAGTAGTTCAATATTACCTCGTTCATTTTTACCAAGAAGTACTTTGTAGCCCTCTATAAAAAATATTTCAACCATATCGCTACGGTGTTCTTTGCTCTTTTTTAGTTTTTGAGGGAACAGAAGCTTAATAGACTCGATGGTATCAGCAGTCTCTACTGTATTGATAAAATGCTTAAAATACTCAATTTTTCCCTCAAGATTTTCTTTTTCAATATGAAGATTTAATGCACGCTGCATCGTCTTTTTTGCCAGTTTAAAATAGTACTCTTTCATTGAGTTTGCTGTTGCAAAAGGTCGAGGTAGCTCCACATGAATCACAGAGCCATTATAGTCATTTAAATCTACATGTAAACCATAGGCTCTAATATTATGTAAGTTTGCTACTATAAGATGCCCAATATGACGATATTTATCTGCCAACTCCTGCAGTGTTTTCTCGCTCTGTAAACGATCATAATGCTTCTGTAGCTTCGAAAGACGCTTATGTAGCAGTGTGATTTTTTGTTTTTGCAGTATTTTTAATTTACTAGCTTGGTCTTGTGAATAAACACCAAGAAGATAGCTTTTGACGTCATCTAAAGCATACTCTTTAGGTTTAAAATCTGGCTTTGGAGGCTCCTCTAAAATCTCACCTACTTTAACACTTCTTGTTGAGACACTCTCATCTATATGACGAAGAGCTTCAATAACAACACTCTCTTCATCAATAACAATAGCATTAGTATATTTACCCGTAAACTCCAACTGCAATATGCACGATGACGCCTTGTATGAGCCACTAAGACTCACCTCAATTCTCATAATTTTATCATCATTATGCATCGTAATACCAACAATGCTGCTTCGATTTAGTTTTTTTGCCAAAATAACATCAAAAGGTGCTTGAAAAACTTTTGAGCGCTTAATATCGGTTTTACATGTAAAAATAGAGGAGTTACCACGCTGCATATCAAAATAGAGTATCTCATCTCTACTAAACTCTATTTTAATAATACTGTTAGAGACTCTATGTATGGTATTAATTCTTTTAAATGTCTGCATATAGGCAATAATCTGTTTTAAGTGTGAATGTTTCATTACTGTCTTTCAGTCATTATTTAGTGTGATTGTAGCATACTGACGCATGAGCTATAACACTTGGTTTCATGAACATGCCAAAAAACATGCTGACATCATTAAAAAATTGCGTCTTAAAGAGTTCACTCAGGCGCAGATAATCGACTATTTTGATTTTAATAATATGGTAGAACATGAGAAGAGTTTCTGCCAACTTTATACTCAAAACAGAAAATGTCATGAGATTAAAGAGCTTAACTGTTATCTATGCGCTTGTCCCAATTTTCGTTTTGATGACAGTGGCTTTTCAACTGAAGCTAGAGTGACAAAATTTAGTTTTTGTAATATTAACTCCAACAATGGCAAAGAGGTAAAATATGGCAATGCAATTCATCAAGACTGCTCCGGATGTACTGTTCCTCATAATAAAGAATATGTCACAAAACATTTTGACTATGACTGGAAAAAAATAATGAAAAAGTGTCAAAATTGACTTTAATTGTCATAAAACTTGAATTTTTACCGCAAAATCAAAAAAAACAGCTATAATGGCATCATTAAAAGATAACTGCTCGAGGTTGTCTTTAAAAGATTTTCACCACAGAGGTATATATATGGCAGAATTGCTAAATGGAACTGTTAAATGGTTCAACGAAGAAAAAGGTTATGGATTTATCCAACAGAACAACGGAGGCAAAGACGTATTTGTACACTTTCGCCAAGTAAATAGTACAGGTCCAGGTCGTGTTTCTCTAGCAGAAGGTCAGGAAGTAACTTTTGAAGTTGGTGAAGGTCAAAAAGGCCCTCAAGCAGAAAACGTTACTGCACTTTAATTAGTGTCTCGCAGGCTTAACGCCTGCACTACTCTCTAACTTTTAAAACCCCACAAAAACTTTTTAAACTACAACCACATCAGTTGTGACAAGATAATAATACTAACTACAAATGCAAATGGTAATGTATGCCCAGTAAAGACAAAAGGGTTAATTTTAAAGAATTTTTGATTAAACCCACGAACTCCTAACCATAATCCTAAAAACGCTTTGAGCAACAGCACTATTTGAAAACTACTTAAACCATCTTGGCTAACGGGTCCAAAAACTGTTCCTATCATATAGATTCCAGTACCAACAGCAACCAATAGAGCCCATGGAACCACTTTTCGTACATGCATCATAATAGCTTCTCTGGCTTTAGCATGCTCATCGGCATCTAATGTTTGAGGCATTTTTGAGAGAAAAAACATATCGACAAATAAGAATCCACCATAAGTAAACGCTGAAAGCAGGTGAATGATGTGAATGGTAGCATATAAAATAGGAACTCCTTTTTAAAAGAAGTATATCGTGTCATTTACATGTAAATATTGATACCTATCATATTTTTGCTATAATTTCAAAAATATTTTAAAGGTATGTGATAATGCAACCAAAAGGTTTTGGAAAAAAATACTTTACACTTGCTGCCATTCAAGCACACAGTGTTCATGTAACCATATCTCGCATTACTACTAAAATAGAGTCTCAGCACCTTGTTTTTTCGCAAGAAGATGAGCGAGATGAATCTTTAGAAGAGGAAGAGTTCTTACTCCTAGAAAGCTCTCTTGAACAACTCTCAAACGGCTCGCACTGTAGCTGTATATCTACAGCGCAAACTCACTGTAAAATTAAGACCTATCCTCTACCGAGACACTCCTTTAATATTATTCAAGCACCGAAGCTTCCTAACGCTCCACCTACAAATAGACTCAGCTCAATTTACATGTACGCTTAAAAAAATAAAAAGGATCTCTATGAACCATAGACTTTTATTATCACCATCAGCAATAGCACTGCTGTTGTCAACTCAATTATTTGCTGCAACCTATACTCTTAAGCCCCTTGAAGTAACTTCAACACCACTGCAACAAAATGAGCTTAGTGCTACAGATGCAGTTGAGATATATACACAAAAAGATATTGAGGCAGCTCATGTTCAAAACGTATATGAATTTTTAAATTCTCAGACATCAGTTTTTACAACACCATCATATGGCAACCCATTTTCTCAAAAAATCGATATGCACGGCTACGGTATTGGTGATGGGTATCAAAATATTGTCATTACACTAAATGGCCGTCGTATGAATAATGTAGATATGGTACCGCAACTACTCGCTTCCATTTCACCAACATCCATTAGTAGAATAGAGATTATTAAATCTAGCGGTATTGTCACAGGTGGTGATGGTGCCAATGCCGGTGTCATTAACATTACAACTAAACAAAGTAGTGATAAAGAGCTGGCACTGTACGCAGGAAACCATGGAACATATGACGGCTCATTCTATCTTGGTCATAGTGACGACCTCTATAGTATTACAGCTCAAGGAGAGCTATACAGCACCAATGGACAACGAAACATTGATTCAGTTGGCAATACTGATGAGCATGACCTTAAAAATGGAGCCATCAACCTCTCTTTAACACCTGGCGATGCTATTGAAGTTTCAGCAGGCTTTCTAACCTCTCGCGTTGATACCACCTACGCTAGTTTTTTGACACTATATGAATACAGAGACAATCCGACACAAGCAGGAGAAACTAACTGGGGAGCATCACAACAGAAGTTTGATAGCAACGTTTATGACCTAGCACTCGCTTACAATATTAATGAGCAGTCTGTTTTTAACCTCTGGGCATCTCATGAAGACAAAACTTCTAACTATATTACCTATGCTTCTATTTCAGAATATGACTACAACTCTATTAGAAGTAGTTTAGACTATGAAAGCAGTACCATGTTACTCACTTTTGGGATAGATGGTTTTGATGGCAAACGTGATGGATATGGCAATAAAACCGGCAAGAAAAGTGCTGCAGCATATCTTATGAGCTACTTTAATCTCAATAACCACACTCTTAAAGCAGGGTACCGTTTTGAAAATGTCACTTACAGCTACAATGACAGCCTACAAGATTTAGAAGATGACAGTTCACTAAATGGGGTTGAAGTCGGTTACAACTACCAACTTGATGTGCACAAATCCATCTTTGTAAACTACGCACACGCCTATCAAGCGCCCGATATTGATCGATTTTTTAGCAGTGGTGGAACATTCAATGGGTTTATTGACCCGATGACATCAGATAGTATTACTTTTGGCTATAACCATATCAGCGCAAGCAATAAGTTTAAGGTCTCAGCATACTATGTCAGTCTAGATAATGAAATCTACTATTATGCTGATCCGACCTATGTCAATTCTGTAAATACAAATATAGATTCGTCACATAAGTATGGTTTTGACCTTTACGATAAGTTTTTAGTTACTCCAGAGTTTCATGTAAGTCTTAACTATAACTATGTCAAAGCCGTTATCGATGAAGAGGAGCAAAATGGCGAAAACTATGATGGAAATGAACTTCCTGGCGTACCTAACCATAGTGCAAAAATTATGTTAAGTTACCTACCCACAGCTTCATTAACTTTCTCTTTAATGCATACTTACCGCTCAGATGCCTATGCCGCTAACGATTTTAACAATAACTTTACCCAAAAACAAGAGGCCACACGTTCAACCGACATTTCTGCAACATACACAAAGTCCTCTTATGAATTTTTTGCTAAAATCAACAATCTATTTGACCAAAGTAATGGCCTCTGGATTCAAGATGACACCATATACCCTGTTAATTTTAGCCTATCTGCCATCGCTGGAATGAAAATTAAGTTTTAGGAAAACTATGCTAATTCGTCGTATTAAAGATAATACTCAAATCACCGACTTTGCCACTGAAGCTGACTTTTTATTGGCAGCTTCGGTAACTTATACATGTAATATTCCCAAAATTACCCAAGCAGGAATTGAGGGAATGATTCCGCTAACACCAACACTTGATGCAGAACTCATTACTAAAGGGACTGTATGCTCACTGCCACAGCTGGCATCTACCCCAAAAGGTGTTCCCACTCCTGCTCTATTAACTCGCACAGCTCAGGTTTTAAAGCCTTTTAGTTCTATGAAAATTTTAGATCTTGGACTGCAAAGTCGTCCAAAAAATTGCGAAGTTATTGACTTTGAAATAAGCCCATCTAACAGTATTGCGTCACATGCACAGATTAATTCACGATGCATCTTTTTTAAAGGAGTTGATGCCGCTAAGAACTATACACCTAAAAGTGGTACGCTTATATTAGGCGAAAGCACTCCTTCAGGAACCACCACCGCCAATGCAACTATTAAAGCCCTTGGATTTAATAGTGATGGAATGTTTGCTTCATCATTCAAAGATGCTCCCACTTCTGTTAAAGAAAAGCATATTGCACAAGCACTCTCCCACATAGACAACTCTATGAGCAGCTTTGAAAAACTATCAGCTGTTGCTGATAATATGCTAATTTTTTGTGCCGGATTCATCTTAGAAGCAACACAGCATTATAGAGTTATTTTAGCAGGAGGTACGCAGATGGCAGCGGTACTTCTTACTGCACAAAAACTAGCTTTAGAACTTAAAATAGGTTTTAAAAGTGCCAATATAAGCCTCTGCACTACAGCCTGGGTAGTTGAAGATGAGAACTCCAATATTTTAGGACTTTTAAATCAACTTTCTACCCCTGTAGAGTCCTATTATGCAGATTTTCACTTTACCCACGCTAACATATCTGTTTTAAAGAGTTATGATGATGGTGAAGCAAAAGAGGGTGTCGGTGCAGGAGCTGCAATTGCTTACCTCTTTGCTAATGGTTTTAGTGAACAGGAGATTACTAACAGTGTTGAGACTATTATGGGAAGTATGCTCTCATGAAAACACTCTTTATTGGTGGTATCAAAAGCGGAAAATCACATCATGCAGAAATCTTTTCTCTTACACTTGGCAGTGAACTGATCTATCTTGCGACAACAGATGCTTTTGATGAGGAGATGAAAGAGCGTATTGATCAGCATCAGCAGCAGCGATCAACTAAGTTTACCACTATTGAAGAGCCTCTCAAGCTTTATGAGACACTAAAACAGCAGAAACGTCCTGTTTTAATAGAGTGTATAACACTCTGGATTAACAATATGTTTTATCATAATAGAGAAGCAGAAATCTTACCAGAACTACACAAGATACTCTCTCTTAAGACAGATATGATCTTTGTGCTTAATGATGTCGGAACAGGCATCATTCCAACCAATGCACTAGCCCGTAAATTTATTGATATTTCGGGAATAGTTTCTCAAAAAATTGCTCAAAATTGCGATGAAGTCTATCACTGCATTGCAGGATTAAAGCAGCAGATAAAATGAGTTCAATCACTAAAGGTCTTGTTTTGGCATTCTCCATGCTAAGCACGCTCCCTTTTTTACATGTACACTCTTTTTTTAAAGGCATTAACGGTTATGCTGTGATGTTTTACCCTGTTGTAGGTCTTACTTTAGGGACTATTTTACTTCTAGCCTCTATTGTGTTTGAGCCTTTTTTTGGAGCAACGCATAGTTCACTTTTGGTTTTAGCGCTATGGGTTGGTGTAACTGGAGCACTGCACTTAGATGGTTTTAGTGACACAATTGATGCGCTCTTTGTCTCTAAAATAAAGAGAGAAGCAGTACGTAAAGATCCAAATATCGGAGCAATGGGGTTACATTTTAGTGTTATTTTTTTACTATTAAAAGCCTCTGCACTCTGGCATCTTGACACACTGTACACCCTACCTTTCATTATGATGCTTGCACGCTACAATGCCACCATTGCCCTGCACTTTTTTGAGTATGGAAAAGGTAGTGGTATGGCAAGTCTTGCGAAAGAGGAGTTTACAAATAGACAATTTGTAGTGAGCACTCTATTTATTGCACTAGGGGCACTGCTGTTTCAAAACAGTCTCATCATCATCTTTATTTCACTTTTATATGTATGGATTGTCTCAAAATGGCTTGTTAAAAAGTTCGGAGCGTTAAATGGCGATGGGTACGGTTTTGTTATTGAGACTACTGAGCTACTACTTTTACATGTAATTTTAATAGGCATAGCGTTATGACTGTAACACTTCTGCGTCACTGCGCCGTAATTGAAAAATATGACGGATGCTATAATGGACATATAGACATACCTCTCTCTAATAGCGGCGTAACTCACGCCAAAAGTCTTGCTAAGGAGTTTGGGGAGTTTAACTTCGATGCTCTGTTTTGTTCCGATTTAAAGAGAGCGAAAGAGACCTTAGTGGCACTCTACCCGCAAGAGACACATTTACATGTAAATTACTCTAAAGCGCTTAGAGAGAAGTCTTGGGGCGTACACGAGGGACTTAATTTTGAGCAGATAAACAGAACAATCGCTTATGAGAATTTCTCTCAGTGGCTTAACGCACTCGATGGTGAATCCATAGAACTCTTTACAAAACGCATTACCGACTTTTTCTTTATAGAACTACCAAAACATAATGCTAATCACGCTTTAATCGTTACACATGCCGGAGTAATTAAAACACTACTTAGTATTACCAAAAATATCTCACTGCAGGAGAGCTTTGCCACTCCCTTTGACTATGGGACTTATGTTACAATGGAGTTATGATGCGACTAATAGTTCTACTTTTAATTACTTTTAATCTATATGCAGAGCGTATTGTAGCACTCTCCCCATCGATAACTGATATTCTATTTGCCTTAGGACGTGGTAATGAAGTGGTAGGGGTAAGCAACTATACTTTTTACCCCCAAAAGGCCACAACTTTACCAACTGTTGGTGGCTATTTTCATCCAAATATTGAGAAGATTCTCTCGCTACAGCCAAGCCTTATTATTGCACAACCTCATCATGGGGAGTTCCTCTCACAGCTGTCTGCACTCGGCATTAAGACTAAAGTCATCGTACTTGAAAGCATTGATGATATTAAAAAGAGCATAGCTGAGCTTGCAGATAGCCATACCGCAAAAGCAAAACAGCTTATAGCAGATATTGACAACGCTATTCATAGAGCAAAATATACTCAGACTAACAGCACTGTTATCATTGTGTTTGGACTTTTTGAAGACCTTAGTGACAACATCTACATTAGTGGTCAAAAACTGTTTTTTAATGAGATTATTGAGTTATGCGGTGCAAAAAATGCATTTACCTCTGCTGTTCCCCAGCAACCAGTTTTAAACTATGAAGACCTTATTGCACTTAATCCTCATAGGGTCATCATATTAAACGGCAATAACAATCCTAATGCCAAAAAAGCGATTCAAAACTGGCAAAAGACACCTATTAAAGCCGCTAAAGATGGAGCAATTAGAGTCTTAAATCACGATTTCATCTCTCTTCCTTCGCAGCGTATTAATCTTAGTATTGACGTTATCTGCAAGGCAATCAATGATTAAATTAACCAATGTATCATGTCGCTACTCACAAGAGGCACAACTAAAGTGCATTAACTTAAGTGTCAATGAGCACTTAAGTATTCTTGGTTCCAATGGATCAGGAAAGAGCATGTTAGCTAAGACACTATGTGGGCTTCTTGATTACGAAGGAAGTATCACGCTAGACACACAAGAGCTACGGGAACTGAGTAAAAACAGCATTGCTAAAACCATTAGCTATATCCCCTCAAAACTTGAGAGTTTTGACTACTACACAACAGTAGAGGAATTCTCTCTTTTGGGACGCTATCCTTACAAGCAGCCATTTAGTGACTACTCAAATAAAGATAGAGACGATGTTAACGCCACCCTAAAACAGCTACAACTGTATGATTTAAAAGAGCAGTATATCACGGCTTTAAGTTCAGGACAACAGCAGCTACTGCTTATTGCGCAAAGCATCTTGCAAGGCAGTCAAATTATGATATTTGATGAACCTACTGCCAATCTTGACCCCTATAACACACTGATATTTGCAAAGCTTTTTCAAACACTTCAAGAGAGTCATACCACTATTTTAATTACTCATGATCTTACTTTGGCATCTCATCTTAAAGGATCCGTACTTTTTGTTCAGGATGGCAGCGCTGTTTTTTATGAGGAGTCCAAACTATTTTTTGACAGTGCCAATCTAAAAAAACTCTATGGTGTCTCTTTTGATGAGAAGAGCAAGGCGGTAGTCTATGCTTAAGTTAGTCACCATTTCTATTTTACTTATAATTTTCATGTCGGCACCATTTACTGGCTCTGTCTCTCTTAATATCTCTGAAATACTGACGGCACAGACGCTCTCAAATCAGATATTTTTTGAGCTGCGCCTGCCTAGGGTCTTAATGGCCTTTATGGCAGGCGCTACTTTAGCATTGGCTGGCCTACTATTTCAAAGTCTATTTCGTAATGTTCTGATGACACCCTATACGCTTGGAGTCTCTAGTGGTGCCATTTTAGGCGCAGGCATTGGCATAAAGCTTGGTGCGGGCGCGCTTTTTTTTGGAGTAGGAGCTATCACTTTTTTTGGTTTTTTAGGAGCACTACTCACCATCTTGCTTCTGCTATGGCTTAGTCACTTCTTAAATCATGACCGCAGTAACTCTTTTTTACTCTTAGGAATTGCCCTCTCATTTTTTTACACTTCAGCATTGATGATTATATACTATCTTAGTAGCATTACTCAGAGTCATATGCTACTACGTTTTACCATGGGCTCCCTCTCTACTATTGGCTACACAAATACGATAATTGTTAGCATCACGACACTGCTACTTTTAATAGTGTTATATCTAAAACGTTATGAACTTCATCTTCTTGCACTCTCAGAAGATCAAGCACAACTCAAAGGGGTTAATAGTCACAAACTGCGCCTTCATCTGCTCATTATTGCTTCTATTAGTATCGGCATGCTTGTTAGTCTTACAGGACCTATTGGTTTTGTGGGGCTTGTGGTACCGCATATTGTTCGTTCACTCTATGAGCGTAACATCACCCAGCTTATTACGCCTACATTTTTCATGGGTGGACTTTTTTTAGTCGCTTGTGATGTAGTGGCACGACTACTTAGTTTTGGAAGTGAGATTCCCATTGGTATTATTACCTCACTTATTGGTGGACCGTTCTTTATCTATTTAATTATTACAAAAAAATAGCTCTAAAAAGCTATAATTAACTAATTCTAATCACGAGGTGCCTATGTCATACAAAATTCTTGATACTTCCAATCTTGGTTCATATCTCTATACACTACCGGAAATAGAGACATTTTTTGCAAGTAGCTCCCTAACAGTTAAAGAGATTGGTGATGGCAATCTTAATTTTGTCTTTTTAGTGACTTCAAATAGCGATGCTTCTAAGCAGCTAATTGTAAAACAGGCAGTTCCATATTTACGCTGTGTTGGAGAGAGTTATCCACTCTCTAAAGAGCGCATGACTTATGAGATTCGCTCTTTAGAGCATTTTGCAACACTTAGCAAGCATATCCCAAAGATATACTACAGCGATGAAGAGATGAGTATGATTATTATGGAATATTTAGGTGAGCATATTATTATGCGCAAAGGAATGATTGAGGGGGTCATCTATCCAAAGTTTTCAGAGCATATTAGCAGCTATTTGGCTAATGCTCTTTTTAAAACCTCATCACTATCTCTTAATAGTAGCGATAAGCGAAAACTTACTTCTAGATTTATTTCAAATAGTGAACTGTGCAAACTTACTGAAGATTTTGTCTTCACTGCCCCATTTATGCGACATGAGACCAATGCACAACTTCCTGAACTTTCAGATATTGCACACAAAATTGCCAATGATATTGAACTAAAGACCAAGATTTTACAGCTTAAATACACATTTATGAACCAGAGCGATGCCCTACTTCATGGAGATCTGCACACTGGCTCTATTATGATTAACCAAGATGAGACTTATGTGATTGATTCTGAATTTGCTTTTGTAGGTCCTATGGGATTTGATATTGGCGCACTCATTGCCAATCTCGTAATGTCCTGGATCTCACATAGAGTCCAAGATGGCAATACAGTTTACACAAACTGGACTCTAGAGACTATTAAAGAGGTGTGGAAGCTCTTTGAAGAGAAGTTCTTAACTCTTTGGAATAAGACCGATGAGAGTGCACTTCTAAGTGATGGCTTTGCTACTGCCGATATGTTAGACATCTATAAAAAAGAGTTTATGCTAAAACTACTTCAAGAGAGTGTTGGCTTTGCTGGATGTAAGATTATGAGACGACAACTTGGCATTGCTGGAGTAGAAGACATTCGCGGCATAGAAGATGATGCGTTAAGAGAGAAGGCCAATAGAGTAGCTCTTAAAGTAGGTGAGCAGTTGATTAAACAGCATTTACATGTAAAAAACATACAAGAGTTAATAACACTAATAAAGGACAATAATGAACGGTAAGTATAGACCTTTATGGCTAAATAAAGAAGGGAATTTAGAAGTACTAGACCAACGTTATCTGCCCCATGAACATAGAGTACGAACTCTTAAAACAGGTGCCGATGCCACTGAAGCTATTTCAGATATGACAGTTCGTGGAGCTGGAGTCATCGGTAATGTTGCGGCTTTTGGAGTCTATCTTCTAGCACGAGAGCTCCATGGCAATAAAGAGCAAATTGCAGCAGAAGCTCAAAAAATCCGTGCATCACGTCCCACTGCCGTAAACCTCATGTGGGCTGTAGATAGAATGTTACATGTAATTCAAAGTAGCAATGATGTCATCAATGATGCCAAAGATGAGGCCATCAAGATCTGTGATGAAGATGTAAAACGAAGTGAGAAAATCGGAGTTATTGGTTGTGACATCATAGAAGATATTATGAGAGAGAAAAATATTAAAAAGATTAATATTTTAACACACTGCAATGCAGGCTGGTTAGCAATTATTGACAGTGGTACAGCACTAGCTCCTATCTATGAAGCACAACGTAGAGGCATTGACGTGCATGTATGGGTAGATGAAACTAGGCCAAGAAATCAGGGAGCCAACTTAACATCATGGGAGCTTCTTGATGCTGGGATTGATCACACTATTATTGCAGATAATACTGGCGGTCATCTCATGCAGCATGAGATGGTTGACATGGTCATTACCGGAGCTGACCGTGTTACCCGTTGCGGTGATGCTGCCAATAAAATTGGAACCTATCTAAAAGCACTCGCTGCTAAAGACAATAACATTCCTTTTTATATTGCCCTACCTCTTAGTACTTTTGATTTTAACAGTTGTGATGGTATTAAAGAGATTGAAATTGAGATGCGTAGTGATAATGAGATTCATATGATGAGAGGCATTGATGAGAGTGGAAAACCACAAGAACTTCGTGTTACTCCACTAAAAGCCAAAGGAGTAAACTACGGTTTTGATGTTACTCCCGCTAGACTAATTACAGGGCTCATTACTGAGGCGGGCCTTATTGAGGCTAAAGAGATAGCTATTGAGGCGCTACAATGATTGATGGTGTCATAAAATATAGTATTAATCATAAAAGTGCGGAGTCTCCAGAATTCTTAAAATACAGAGAGCTTGAAGAGCTAAGATCACGTCTTTTTGCGCTAGGATTTATTGGTCAAAAAGATGAAATAGGCTACGGAAATATCTCAACTAGAAGAGATGAAAGTGGCACTTTTTTTATTACAGCGACACAAACAGGTAACTGTGCCTCACTAGCAGATGAGTTTTACACCTACATTAGTGCTTATGACTTTTCAAACTTTAGTGTCACGTCACAAGGGAAGCATCAGCCTAGCAGTGAGGCCTTAAGTCATGCTATGATCTATAACATTCATCCTGAAATTACAGCAGTAATTCACATTCACTCTTTGACACTCTGGGAATTTATGAAGAAAAATGGTGCACTTGCAACCTCTGCAGAGTATGGAACAGCTGAAATGGTCAGTGAAATTGCCGCACTTTATGATGGTCTCAATCCATTTAACAGTGCTGCTTTTGTGATGAAAGGTCACTCAGAAGGTATTATGACATTTGGAAAAACTATTTCCGAAGCAGAACTGCAACTCTACAGAATTCTCAACAGTTATTTAGAGGAAAAAAACAGCTCCGGCTAAGAGAGTTAGAGCAGTAATAATGACCTTATCAACACCTCTGCTAAGCCTTAATGCTTCTAAAACATCGTGCTGCACTACCTCTGTACATCCCTCTGTAAAGCAAGATGATGATTTACCAAGCTTTACATTAAGCGCCACTGCCATTGCTATAATTGGGTATCTTGCATTAGGAGTATTATGTTTTTGAGCATCTTTAAAATACTTTAAAAATCCTCTACCACTAGAGAGCGTAGCAATAAGCAGTGCCGTAGCACGAGAAGGAATATAGTTTAGCCAATCATCCAATTTTACTGAAGTGCTTGCAAAAAGATTATAATTTTCAGTTTTATGAGCAGTCATTAAACTTAATGTATTGACTACCTTATAAAAAACAGCACCATAAAGGCCAAATAGCAGCAGGTACAGCAGCGGTGCAACAACACCACTGCTTAACTTCTCACTATAACTCTCAATAGCTACTTTATAGACATCATCCTCACTAATATTTTCTCTCTTTTGAGGCTCACTAGAAAGTGCAACCACTTTGAGCGTGTCATAAAGCACCTTATGTGAAATAAACATAGAGGCAATCATGCCCGTTAATATAATCTTAAAAACAGGTGAAAGAAATGAGAGGTATTCCACTACAGAGTAGGTCAAACCAAGAGCTAACAGCAGTAACAAAACCACCAACATAAGACCACGCTCAACACTATTTTTGTAATAATTCTCTTGAAACCATGTAATAAACTCACCCATATAGACTACCGGATGTTTTTTAGAGACAAGCTCACCAAAAAGCTTGTCCAATACATAGGCAAACAGTACCACTAAAACATTACTCATTTAACACCTTAACAATACTGCTCATATCAATGTTTAAATCTACATGTAAAGCAAACTCAGCAATTGATTTTCGTTTATATTCCATAAAATCATACCCTGTATAACTACTATTGACACGTCTAAAAATCATCTCTCTAAAGTTGTCATTATCAAAAATTCCATGCACAAACGTTCCATAAATACAATCATCTTCATAACTAAACACTCTGGTCTGACCATTATGAATCTCATATCCATTTAGTTTCAAATTAAATATATTATAGCTTTTTTTTGTTACAGTCTTATTAGTTTTAAATATAATACTATCACTTATAATTCCCAATCCATAAGCCGTTTCACCTCTATTGACTTCAACTCCATCTTCATCTATTAGTGTATCAAACAGCATCTCATAACCACCACATATGGCCACTATAAGGCCATTAAACTCTTGTAGTGCAGACTCAAATCCTCCCTGTTTTAACCACTTCAGATCATCAAAGGTTCGTTTTGAACCAGGAAGAATGACAACATCGCATACAGTAAGCTGTGATGGCTGTGTAATGAAAGAGAGCTCTACTTCAGCATCTGCAATAAGCGGCTCAATGTCGTTGTAGTTACTCAGATGTGGCCATGAGATAACACCAACTTTTATGATTGGGCTCTTTTTATATTGCGTGTAATTTAAAAGTGATTGGGAGTCTTCAAAGCCAAGATTAAAAGGTCTATAGGGAATAACACCCAAAACACTAAGACCAAATTGCTTTTCAATAATAGTGACACCCTCATCAAAAAGGGATATATCGCCACGAAACTTATTGACAATAACACCAATAACATTCTCTTTGAGTTCATTGGGTAAAAGATTATAGACACCCCAAATGGAAGCAAAAACGCCACCTCTCTCAATATCTGCCACTAGAATAATCTTGGTATGATACTTTTTAGCTATGTAGATATTTGAGAGATCTTTATCCATTAAATTTAATTCTACTGGGCTTCCTGCCCCTTCAGCCACAACACACTCAAATGTATCTAAAAGATTTTCATAAGCCTGCGATACCACTGGTTTTAAACCATCAAGATTCTCATAGTAACTGTGGACATCCTCTTCTCTACATGCCACTCCATTAAGAATTAGTGCTGCCTTACTTCCTCGTCCTGATTTCAGAAGTACTGGGTTAAAATCACTTCGTGTCGGAAGATTGATAGCTTCAGCACAGAAGTGTTGTGGTTTGGCAATTTCACCACCATAGTCACAAACACAAGCGTTATTAGATACATTTTGCGCTTTAAATGGTGCTACTTTATACCCTCGCTTATGTAAAAGATAGGTAAGTGCAAATGCAATGGTAGATTTTCCAGCATCTGAACTAGTTCCAAAAATACTAAGTGAGCGCACTAATAGCTAACATCGTACATGTAAATTGTTGGTTCTGATAGTAAAGAGTTATTATAATGTCCAATAACTAGATTATAGGAGTGCCCATTTCTCAGATGCAAATCATACATCAAAGCAGAACCATCGCTTAACACCAAGGTGACCGTAACAAAATCACTGCTGTAATCTACACCGTCTATGATAAAACGGTCATTTTGCATGTAGTCAATAGAATTGCTGACTCTGTAGCCATTTACTTCCAAAAAAAGTGTAGATTCAAACCCTAAATATGGCAAAAAATTACTAAACTCTTCTGTAGGCAGAGCATTTATTATGTTAATGTTAACGGCATTATTATGTTGAGGAGGCTTATTTTCAAATATACGCACTTGTGGAATAATATTTAACTCTTCATCATACACATCAGCTCCAAAAATCAACATAGTCTGGCTCTCTCTTTGTAAAAAACCGCTAGAAAATCCATTATTGTAACGATCTTGCAGATAAATCTCAGCAAATGTGTTATTTAAAAGGTGAAGATCATAATCGATAGACTCACTGTAGTTGTATCGGTAGTCTATTATTGGGTAGTTGTCATCATCGAAATACATCGCCATCTCTGTATCACTTCCCACTTTCATATTGACAACATTAAAAGCACTATCTTTGTAATATTCACCAAGATATTCATCTTCTAAATAGTCATAACAGCCACTCATAAAAAATAGTGTTGTTATAGCAATTAATAGTAGTTTAATTGTCTTCATTAAAGCGCTCCTTAATTTTCAAATCGTATCGTACTACTGTGAAATAATTGTGATTAGTACTATTATACCATTTGTAAATTTAAGTCTATTTAGCCTATAATCCACTTCCCAATCAAAGAGAGGTGGCCGAGTGGTCGAAGGCGCACGCCTGGAACGCGTGTGTAGTTAACTCTACCGAGGGTTCGAATCCCTTCCTCTCTGCCATTAAAATTACATGTAATTTAAAATGGGGCATTAGCTCAGCTGGGAGAGCGCTTCGCTGGCAGCGAAGAGGTCAGCGGTTCGATCCCGCTATGCTCCACCATTAA
>JAYEKO010000001.1:0-7201 GCA_034661055.1 Campylobacterota bacterium | reverse complement strand
CTTGCGTACTTGTTTGGAAAATAGCAAATGACACTTCAAAAAATGCTCAACAAACCAAGCGGTAGGCTAATGGAAAGGGGTAAAGAGTTCACACACCCAGCAAAGGTATGGTTATATTAGATATAACTCATCTTGCAATTCTTGTTCCTTGAGTTTTCCGAAGTTTACAGTTTATGAAAATATAACAAAAGAGTGTTTAGAAAGTGTGTAGTAGATTCTGCTTTATGTTATAATCATTAATCATACGAAAAATTACATATATTTGGATTAAAGGAAAAAAAGATGCAAAAACAGTTCACTGCAATCTATCGAATTTGGCACTGGCTTATGGCGTTATCCATTATTGGGTTGCTTTTTACCGTGATGCTACGAAAAACATTTTTGAGCTGGCGTACCAATGCTGAAATTATTCAGACACAACTTGCTGGGCTTGGTGCAGAAGTTACCGCTGAGAGTGCAAAAATAGTAGCAAAAGCTATTCGAGCACCTATGTGGGAATGGCACTATATTTTTGCAGCCGTCTTAGGCATCTCTATTGCAATACGACTCTATATGATGATAAGCAAACAAGCAGAGCTTCCCATTATTACCTTTTTAAAATCTTCAGGTGTGGAGAAACTTAAAGTCGGAGTACACATGCTATTGTGCTTCTGTATCGCACTTATGCTAATTAGTGGTGCACTTGTCTATTTCCATGAATCCTTAGCCATTAGCAAAGAAGGTGCGCACTCTATCAAAGAGTTTCATGAGTTTATGATGCAACCACTAATTATATTGGTACTTATGCATTTTGCCGGTGTACTTCGGCATGAACTCACAACAAAAGAGGGCATTGTCTCTAAAATGATTCATGGTGATGTATAGAAAGGTTATAATGTTTGACTTTTATCATTTTATTTTTTTAAAGCAACTGCTATAATCCTGACGATTTTAATAAGAGAAGAACTATTATGTTAGCAGTCAGTGCAACAACACCCTATCCAGATGTATTTGATGAGTTAAAAAAAGAGGTGAGAGATGCAGGTTTACTTAAGAGAGTTCCTGTTCGTGGCTCTATTGAGATGATAGCAATTATTGTCTCATTTGTAGTAGTTTTTAGCACTCTATATTTTGGTGTTCTATGATGCAAGTGAAAACTGGCAATGTAGGGACCAATGAGTGAGTTATAACTATCACTATTGTCCATGTACATATGCCCAAGACCATTAATTAGGTCTGTAAGAAAATAGGCAAATAAAAAAATAAGAATATGCCACTGTAAGGTCAGTGAAACCATGTAAATATCTATAAAAAGAACTATTTGTGCCATAATGACAAAAAGGGAAATAAATTTTTGCACATAAATATGCCGTTTTTGTTGATGATAGCGAAGCATTGCAGAATTAAATTATTGCTGTTTTTCTTTTTCTATTTCAAACTCTCTATTTCTATTTTCAAGCGTACCATCAAAGTGTTGTTCAATGATTCTTTAATCTCTTTTTCTATTAAAATGTCTTTATCACTCTGTTTTATAACGAGTTTTATTTTATTACTTATATAAGAAACTTCTATAAGAAAGATTGATTTATCTTCTGACAAGTGATATTCTTTTTACACTACTTCAAGACCTTTACAGAAGTGCTTATTGTCTTTGTGCTTCTGATTGCTCCGGCACTCGTTAGACAATCTCAACAACGTTTTAACCAACTCCATGTTGCATATCTTTTTGGATGGTTTTTAGTATTAGCTCTATTATATTCGCTTTTTATTTTGATATGCCTACAGGATATACTCTTGTGTTTACTAGAGCACTTTTAACATCACTTATTATTCTCTTTAACTCAAAAAAGAGGGTATAATTGATGCAATTCAACTAAAAGTATATAGAGGTTGTAATAATGATACATATAGCTATTTTATGTTCCGGTGGTGATGTCTCAGGTATGAACCCTGCAATTAAGCAGTTTGTGGAGTACAGTTTAGGAAATAACTTAACACCTTATTTTGTTTATGACGGGTTTGAAGGGCTTATTGACAACCAAATTAAAAAGGCAAGCTACAGTGATGTTTCAGGTATTATCAATAAAGGTGGTACCACCATCGGTTCAAGCCGATCAGAGCGATTTATGATATCAGAGTACCGTAGTGTTGCAAAGAAAAATCTCGATCTACACTACATTACAATGCTCGTTATTCTTGGAG
The DNA here is from genome assembly GCA_034661055.1 of Campylobacterota bacterium. GTDB lineage: Bacteria > Campylobacterota > Campylobacteria > Campylobacterales > Sulfurimonadaceae > QNZR01. Next base: position 5,020 of record JAYEKO010000001.1, on the reverse strand, counting down.
GTGATGGCTCATTTCGAGGCATGGACATTTTCTACAAAGAACACGGCATTTTATGTTCTGGTATTCCTTCAAGCATCGACAATGACATTGCGGGAACAGACTACTGTTTGGGAGTCGATACTGCTCTTAATATGATTCGAATTGCTATTGATTCTATTCGCGACACAGCATCATCATTTAAACGTGCCTTTGTTATTGAGACAATGGGACGAGATTGCGGTTATTTAGCACTGGTATCTGCACTTACTTCAGGGGCTGAAATGTGCCTTATTCCTGAACTTCCATATGACCTAGAGGATGCAACACAATGCTTTAAAGAAGAGTTGGAAAATGGCAGAAAATATTTTCTTGCTATTATCTCAGAAGGCATTAAACAGGAGAGTTCCGACATTGTGAAATGGTTTGAAGAAGATATTGGAATAGAAGCACGATTAAGTGTACTTGGTCACATTCAACGTGGTGGAAATCCTACCATTTATGACCGACTTATGTCACATCGCTTTGTCACTCATGCAATTGACGGGCTTCTTCAAGGTGAAAAAGAGAGTATCGTCTGCTACTCAAAGAGTCATTTTAACTACAAAAGTGTTGACTATGTTGCCTCACACACTTATGAGATCGAACCTGAACTTATTGAACTAATGCAAAACAGTTGTTCTTTAAACCCGAATTAAGAAATAGAGTGTATAACTACATAAAAAATTACCAAGGATAATTATGGGAAAATTTGACGCACTATTTGAAGATGATGACAATATCTTTGCAGGATCACCAAAATCAAAATTTTGGGATTTTTACAATAAACTGAGTCAAGATCTTGCTGAAGATGAGTTTGATAAAATTGTTGAAAAAATCGCAGTAATGGAGATGATGCTACAAGAACATATGCACGAAGATGATATCGATAGACAGGTTAAACAGTATGCACTTCAAAACTTCGATACGCTAGATGAGCGTAAAAAGAGTGTTTACATTGAATTAGCAGCAGAGCTACTTTTTCAATTTGACAGCTAATAAATGTTTTTCCCTTTTTTAGGGAAAAATACTAAATATCTTGTTCAATAACCTTTTTAAACTGCCCAAAATAAACCTCATCTAAATTAGCCAAACTCATAGAAACATCGTTATGCCCCGAGGGCACTTCCTCATTCTTCACGGCGCATGAAAATTCAGTACCACCTACGGTACCAATTTTTTGACATGTTAGATTTCCAAGAGTTGCTTCAAAAGCAGCAGCATTCTCAAGTGTTACTTCAATGATAGCACGAGACATGCTCTCTGCAAAAATATCGTTTTCATTCTCTAAACTAACAGAAACATCACAACCAAAACCACTTGTAGCCGCCATTTTTGCCAAGGCAATTGCCAGACCACCTGAGCTACAATCTTTTGCAGCACTAAGAAGTCCTTTTTTGTTACCCTCAATGACCAAGTCCCAAAGAGCCAACTCTTTTTCGTAGTTAATCTCAGGTAGTTCTCCAGCAACCGTGTTAAAAAGCTCTTTCATGTAAAGTGAACCACCTAACTCACTTCTATTATCTCCCACCAAGTAAAGCAAGTTACCCTCTTTTTGAAAATTTGACATTAAAACATTATTCTGGTCATCGTTCACACCAACCGTTGCAATTGACGGAGTTGGAAAAACTGATACACTATTAGTCTCATTATAAAGAGATACATTTCCACCAATAACCGGAGTCGTAAGCTCAGCACACGCCTCTTTAATCCCTAAACAGCCCTCTGCAAATTGCCACATTACTTCAGGATTTTCAGGGTTTCCATAATTAAGACAGTCGGTAATTGCCAATGGTCTTGCACCACTCATTGCAACATTACGACCACTCTCAATTACCGCTGCTGCTGCACCTCCCTTGGGATCAATATAACAGAAGCGTACATTACAGTCAGAACTCATCGCTAAAGCTTTACCATTCTCTTTAACACGAATAACTGAGGCATCTAGCTGACCCCCTTTTTTAATTGTGTTAGTCTGAACCATTGAATCATACTGCTCATAAACCCACGCTTTATCTACCACTTCCATTGAACTAATAATCTTTTCAAATGCTACTTGATTTGGAATTGGAGCAAAGTCATTGACGCTAACATCTGTAATACCATCTAAATACTCAGGACGCTTAGTCGGACGGTCAAGAATAGGTGCTTCTTCACTTACTGGATCCACAGGAACATCAGCACATTTTTCTCCATGCCAAAACAGTTCCATATTTCCTGTATTGGTCACTTCACCAATAACAGCTACATCAAGTTCCCACTTCTCGAAAATATCGATAATAGCCTGCTCGCTACCTTTTTTCGCACAAATCAACATTCGCTCTTGTGACTCCGAAAGCATAAAGTCATATGGAGTCATTCCCTCTTCACGAGCAGGGACCTTATCTAAATGCATAATCATTCCAGAACCAGAACGTCCTGCCATCTCAAATGAACTAGAGGTAAGTCCTGCTGCTCCCATATCTTGAATACCGACAACATGATCCGTTTTAAAAAGCTCTAAACACGCTTCAAGAAGAAGTTTCTCCGTAAATGGATCACCCACTTGAACGGTTGGACGAAGATGTTTTGACTCTTCAGTAAATGAGTCTGAACTCATAACCGCACCGCCAAGACCATCACGCCCTGTTTTGCTTCCAACGTACATTACCGGATTACCAATACCTTCAGCTTTTCCGTAAAAAATCTCATCTGATTTTGCAATTCCAAGATTAAAAGCATTGACTAAAATATTTCCATTATAACACTCATCAAAACTAATCTCACCACCAATAGTAGGCACACCCATACAGTTTCCATAACCACCAATTCCATCAACAACACCACGAACTAAATAACGTTGATGAGAACTAATTTCATCATCATTCATCACATTACCAAAACGTAAAGCATTAAGACTCGCTACGGGACGTGCACCCATAGTAAAAATGTCACGCATAATTCCACCAACACCAGTTGCAGCCCCTTGGTACGGCTCAATAAAACTCGGATGGTTATGACTCTCCATTTTAAATACAGCTGCATACCCATCACCAATGTCAATAACACCGGCATTTTCACCCGGACCTTGAATGACCCATGGTGCTTTGGTTGGAAAACCGTTAAGATGTTTTTTTGATGATTTATAACTACAGTGTTCACTCCACATTGCTGAGAAAATACCTAGTTCAACGATGTTTGGTTCACGACCTAAAATCTTTTTCATGTTTACATAATCTAACTGCGAAAGTTTATGCTGTGCGAGTACTTCGTCAATGTTTTCTAACTGCTTGCTCAATGGAGTTCCTTATTTACATGTAGAATGGAAAATTTAAAGAGTAATTATAGCTAAAAGGTAATTATGTAGAACTAAAGGGTTAAAATTTTACATGTAAATTTAAAAGTCTAATGGACTCATTACTTTGCTTTTATTCATTTCAGCTACTACATGCGTATAAATCATAGTTGTTTCAACACTTTTGTGTCCCAAAAGCTCTTGAATTGAACGTAAATCTATGCCAACTTGAAGCAAATGAGTTGCATATGAATGTCTAAATATATGTGATGTCACACGCTTATTAATATCTGTTTTTTGTGCAGCAACTTTTATGTTTCTACTAAGAGTTTGTGGGTGAACATGATGCCGTCTTTTCTCTTTTGTTCTTGGATCAAGTGATATGTTTTTCATTGGAAATAAAAATTGCCATTTTCTTTCTAGTCTTGATTTTGGATACTTTTTCTCTAAAGCATATGGTATATAAACAGCTCCAAAACCATTTTTCAGATCTCTTTTGTGTAGATTACTTACAGTTTCAATTTGTTCTACAAGCTTGGACTTTAGTTTTTGTGGCAATGGAATTGTTCTATCTTTAAGAGATTTAGAATCCCAAATATAAATCTTATTAAAACCAAAGTCTACATCTTTTATTCTCAGATTTAGAACCTCCTTCATTCTGAGTCCACATCCATACATTAGATAAACGAGTAAGCTATACTCTACTGGTACATTCAGTAAAATATTTTTTACTTCTTCTTTTGTCAAAACAGCTGGTATATGCTTTCGTTCTTGTGCTCTCAATGCCTGAATATTTCATTCAGTAACATCAACATCCAATACCTCTTTATAAAGAAAAAGTAGCGCACTAAAAGCTTGATTTTGCGTAGCAGATGAGACTTTATCTTTTGTAGCTAACTTTGTTAGGTATGCTTCTATCTCAGCTTTACCCATATCAATTGGATGTTTTTTATGATAAAAGAAAATATACTGCTTAATCCAATGAACATAAGTTCTTTCAGTAGAATAGCTATAGTGTTTAAATCTAACTTTATCTCGAACCAAATCTAATAATTTCTTTTTTACTTCCATTTTCAACTCCTCGCTTAAGCTACATCATATGTGTTATTCAAGATATTGGAAAATTAATACACATTTGAGGCTATTATTTGCCCATAGAACATTTAACACACACTAAATATTTAAAAATATTAGTTACATTTTCAAAAAATACTAAAAATTATTTCAATTTGCAATATTTTTCACTTTTAACACACATAATGATTGTATGTTATTTATTTATTTTAAGGATTCTCAGTCTATAATGTGTATGAATAAATAGTTATGAGTCTATCGTAAGCACCTTGCTTAAGATAAAAAAAGTGCTAAAGTTTAGCAACTCTACATGTAGAGATGCAAAACTATTTCAGCCCTACATGTAGAACTGAAACAAAAAGCTAAATTGACAAAAAAGCCAACAAACAAAAAAGAAGTAAAAACCTGCTAAAATCTTAGCAAGTGAACTAACTTCAGTTTGAAGTGCAAGAAGATGAAAAACACGACATCATAACAAATCAGAGTAGCCAATACGTAGCCTAGCGGCGACTTATTGGCTATCTTCGACCGTTATGTACAAATTACTAAATAAGGATTTTTCAATTGCTTGAAGTAATAACCATTATAGTTATATTATTGATAATAGATCAAAAAAGATTATGTCCACAAAGATATATAACTTTGTCGCATGTCTCT